>NZ_QRJA01000076.1:0-563 GCF_003471405.1 Collinsella sp. AM20-15AC | reverse complement strand
TGGAATGGAGAAGGGGGAGGCCTCGCGGCCTCCCCCTTTTTTGCGTTATATGCGATATTTGCCCTATCCGTTTTAGGAGTGCTCGGATTGACGTTAGTCGAGGTCATCGTTGTCATCTGCGTTGGGGTAGAGCCGATCTTTTTGTTTATGTCGCTTTCTGTTGGCGCTCAGTCGACTCTAGGGTTCTGTCGCCACGTATATCCGGACGGTTCTTTTGCTCCTTATTTCCAGTAAATCAGTTAAGGGGTATTGTTTCAATCAAATACACTCCGCCAGCGGGGGCTCTATCTAATTAGTGATAGAGCCCCCGCTGGCGTTTTATAGGTTTGTTAACGTTGTCCTTCTATTTATGACGAGCTAACTAGCAGAGACCGACGAGGGTATAAAGATGCTATGTCTACAGTGGACAGCAAGATTCCCGAGGTCATACGGTCTGTCCATGGTTTATGACCAAATGTGTGACTCTGAGCAACTCGGAGCCAGCTAATTCATTTGTGAACAAAATATGGAGTACGGGATTCCCGCCCCCGGCGCCCCTCCGGTCTGGCAATATATCTCCTTGC
>NZ_QRJA01000075.1:276-664 GCF_003471405.1 Collinsella sp. AM20-15AC | reverse complement strand
GTAGGTGCCGTAGGGGGCGTGCGAGCCCAGCACGTGGAAGATGGCCCCGGCCATGTCGCGTGTGAAGGTCAGGCGGCCCAGCTGGTCGTCCACGACCGTGACCTGCGTGAGCCTGTCCTCGGGGTCGGCGACGCGGTCGGACAGCCCCTTCATGGTCTTGACGAAGTTGTGACCCTCGCCGATGACCCAGCTGGAGCGCATGACGTAGTGGCGCGGGCAGCCGGCCACGGCGATGTCGCCGGCGGCCTTGGTCTGGCCGTAGACGGACAGCGGGGAGAACGGCTCGTCCTCGTCATGCACCTCGGCCGTGCCGTCGAAGACGTAGTCGGAGGAGACGTGGACGAGGGTGATGCCGTGCCCGGCGCAGGTGCGGGCGAGCAGGGCCGGG
>NZ_QRJA01000075.1:0-266 GCF_003471405.1 Collinsella sp. AM20-15AC | reverse complement strand
GGGCCGGGCCGGTCGCGTTGGCCTTCCAGGCGGTCACGCGGCCCTCGGGGGTCTCGGCCCTGTCGACCGCCGTGTAGGCGCCGCAGTTGATGACGGCGCCGTAGAGCGACCAGTCGTACTGCGAATAGGCCTCCGGGTCGGACATGTCGAAGGTGTCGATGTCGCAGAAGTCGAAGTCCTTCGCCAAGCCGCGCTCCTCGGCGAGCCTGCGGACCGCGCGGCCCAGCTGGCCGTTGCAGCCGGTGACGAGGGTGCGCTTCGGCGCC
>NZ_QRJA01000074.1:471-676 GCF_003471405.1 Collinsella sp. AM20-15AC | reverse complement strand
CCGGGGGTCGCAGTAGAACAGCCTCGTCTCGCCCGGCCCCTCGCCGAGCAGCGCGGCGATCGCGTCCTCGTCGGAGAACTCGGGGCCGTTGTCGGTGAGCACGGCGCGGAACACGCGGCGCGTCCCGTCGGCGCCGAGGACCGCCCGGACGCCCTCCAGGGCGCCCGCGACGCACCCGGCGGTCTTCTCCTCCAGCGGCAGCGCA
>NZ_QRJA01000074.1:0-461 GCF_003471405.1 Collinsella sp. AM20-15AC | reverse complement strand
GCAAGCTGCAGCCTGCTGGGGCGGTGCAGCAGCGTGAGCAGGCAGGCGCCGTCCTCCCGGGCCCCCTCGACGGTGCCCATCTCCCAGGCCGCGGCGCACGCGTCCTCGCCGAGGGCGAGGAACGCGGCGTGCGACCTGCGGGGCGAGTGCGGCGTCGACCTCTTCGGGGCCCGGTGCGACCTGGGCCTGTAGCCGACCTTCCGCCTGAGCTCCATGTTGGTCATGCCGTCGTAGCCCGCCGCGACCCAGCGGTAGATCGTCGAGGGCGACAGGTCCACGGGCCCGCCGTTGCGGGCGGACAGCTGCTCGGGCGAGAGCCCCCGGCCCAGGCCGTCGCGGATGAGGGCGAGCGCCTCGGCCGCGGCGGGCTCGTCGGCGTCTATCCCGCGCCTGGACGAGACGAGGACCGAGTCGGCGCACAGCTGCGCGGCGCGGGCCTCGTAGAAGACGTGCGGGCGGCG
>NZ_QRJA01000073.1:440-748 GCF_003471405.1 Collinsella sp. AM20-15AC | reverse complement strand
TCGCGCGGGCTGTTGACGATCTCGCCGGCGGCGACCTTCTTCAGGTGCCGCCCGTAGACCGACTTGCCGTAGGCCTTGGCGGCCTCCTCCAGCTCGGCGGTCGTGATCCAGCCGTTCTCCCAGGCGATCTCCTCGGGCACGGACACGGGCAGGTCCTGGGAGTGCTCCACGGCGCGGACGAACTCCGCCGCCTCGTGCAGGCTCTCCATGGTGCCGGTGTCCAGCCACGCGTAGCCGCGGCCGAGGGTGACCACGGACAGCGTCCCCTCCTCCAGGTACATCTGGTTGAGCGTGGTGATCTCGAGCTC
>NZ_QRJA01000073.1:0-430 GCF_003471405.1 Collinsella sp. AM20-15AC | reverse complement strand
TGAGCGTGGTGATCTCGAGCTCGCCGCGGGCCGACGGCTCCACCCTATGCGCCTTGGCGGCCACGTCGCCCGGGTAGAAGTACAGGCCGGTGACGGCGTAGGAGCTCTTGGGGCGCTCGGGCTTCTCCTCGATGGAGACGGCCCTCCCCTCGCGGTCGAACTCCACGACGCCGAAGCGCTCGGGGTCGTCCACGTGGTAGCCGAAGACCGTGGCGCGGCCCGACTCGGCGTTCTGGACGGCGCGCGTCAGGTGGCGGGACAAGCCGTTGCCGTAGAAGATGTTGTCGCCCAGCACCAGGGCGCACGGCTCTCCGCCGATGAAGTCCTCGCCGATGGTGAAGGCCTGCGCCAGGCCGTCCGGCGAGGGCTGCTCCGCGTAGGAGAGGTTCACGCCGTAGCGCGAGCCGTCCCCGAGCAGGCGCTCGAAGTT
>NZ_QRJA01000072.1:0-748 GCF_003471405.1 Collinsella sp. AM20-15AC | reverse complement strand
TAAAGGCTTTAGCCTGTGCGGGGCGCGCAGCGCGCCGCATCAGAAACCACCCGCTATGCGGGTGGGGCCAAACGGCTTTACAAAGCCGCCCCCTCGCCGGACACTTGCGATTGTTCAGGCCGCAAGGAATCCGAGTCGAGAGGGCGGTGGTGGCGTATGGCCCAGAAGGCCTACAGCCTGTCGCACACGAAGTGGATGTGCAAGTACCACGTCGTGTTCACGCCGAAGTATAGGCGCAAAGTCATCTACAACCAAATAAGGTCCGACCTTGGGGAGATCTTCAGGAAGCTCTGCCAGTACAAGGGGATAGAGATCATCGAGGGGCACCTGATGCCCGACCACGTCCACATGCTGCTGGCGATACCGCCGAAGTACAGCGTGTCCAGCGTGATGGGCTATCTGAAGGGGAAAAGCTCGCTGATGGTATTCGACAGGCACGCGAACATGAAGTACAAGTTCGGCAACAGGAAGTTCTGGGCCGAGGGCTACTACGTTTCCACCGTCGGCCTGAACGAGGCGACGATCGCGAAGTACATCCGGGAGCAGGAGAAGGCCGACATCGCGCTCGACCGGCTGGGCGTCAGGGAGTACGAGGACCCCTTCGATAGGGGGCCGGGGCGTAAATAGCGCCGGTTTGACCGGCCCGTCACGGGTCAATCTGCAGTGCGGCCCGAACCCCGTGAGGGCCGGCGCCTTTAGACGCGTGCCGGAAATCCAAGGGTTACACCCTAAGAGCAAACCACCCCTT
>NZ_QRJA01000071.1:0-751 GCF_003471405.1 Collinsella sp. AM20-15AC | reverse complement strand
ATTCAAGACTTTAGTCTGCTGGCCGCGCAGCGGCCAGCTTTAAACCACCCGCTACGCGGGTGGAGACAAACGGCTTTACAAAGCCACCCCTCCGACCGATATTGACGATTGTTCAGGCCGTCAAGAATTCGAGTCGAAGGGGTGGTCGCCATGGCCCAGAAGGCCTACAGCCTTTCCCACACGAAGTGGATGTGCAAGTACCACATCGTGTTCACGCCGAAGTATAGGCGCAAAGTGATCTACAACCAAATCAGGAGCGACATAGGGGAGATCCTCAGGAAGCTGTGCGAGTACAAGGGGATCGAGATAATCGAGGGGCACCTGATGCCCGACCACGTGCACGTGCTGCTGGCGATCCCGCCGAAGTACAGCGTCGCGAGCGTCATGGGCTACCTGAAGGGGAAGAGCTCGCTGATGATATTCGACAGGCACGCCAACCTCAAGTACAAGTTCGGCAACAGGAAGTTCTGGGCGGAGGGCTACTACGTGTCCACCGTCGGCCTGAACGAGGCGACGATCGCCAAGTACATCAGGGAGCAGGAGTCCCACGACATCGCGCTGGACAAGCTGAGCGTGAAGGAGTACGAGGACCCCTTCAAGAGGGGGTGATGCTGCCGGTTCGACCGGCGCGCCACGGGTCAAGATGCACTAGGCCTGGACGAAGTCCGGGCCCGCGCCTTTAGACGCGAGCCCGGGGCCCGTGGGTTATACCCTAAGAGCAAACCACCCTTTTTAAGGGTGGTTCTGATTT
>NZ_QRJA01000070.1:565-801 GCF_003471405.1 Collinsella sp. AM20-15AC | reverse complement strand
TGGGTCGCGGCGGGCTACGACGGCATGACCAACATGGAGCTCAGGCGGAAGGTCGGCTACAGGCCCAGGTCGCACCGGGCCCCGAAGAGGTCGACGCCGCACTCGCCCCGCAGGTCGCACGCCGCGTTCCTCGCCCTCGGCGAGGACGCGTGCGCCGCGGCCTGGGAGATGGGCACCGTCGAGGGGGCCCGGGAGGACGGCGCCTGCCTGCTCACGCTGCTGCACCGCCCCAGCAG
>NZ_QRJA01000070.1:0-555 GCF_003471405.1 Collinsella sp. AM20-15AC | reverse complement strand
CTGCACCGCCCCAGCAGGCTGCAGCTTGCGCTGCCGCTGGAGGAGAAGACCGCCGGGTGCGTCGCGGGCGCCCTGGAGGGCGTCCGGGCGGTCCTCGGCGCCGACGGGACGCGCCGCGTGTTCCGCGCCGTGCTCACCGACAACGGCCCCGAGTTCTCCGACGAGGACGCGATCGCCGCGCTGCTCGGCGAGGGGCCGGGCGAGACGAGGCTGTTCTACTGCGACCCCCGGCGCAGCGACCAGAAGGGCGCCTGCGAGCGCAACCACGTCGAGATCAGGAAGCTGCTGCCCAAGGGCCGCGGCCTCAGGTTCGACCGGCTGGCCCCGGCCGACCTTGCGCTGGCGATGTCGCACGTGAACTCCGAGCCCCGCGGCGCGCTCGGCTTCGCGACGCCCGCCCGCGCCTTCCGGGCGATGCTCGGCGACGACGCGGCGGCGCTGCTGGAGGCGTACGGCATCGAGGACGTGCCCATCGACGAGCTCGACCTGACGCCGGGGCTCATCGCGCGGGCGCGCGCAGAGAGGGGCGATGCCCCGCTGTCCTAGCCTGAAAGG
>NZ_QRJA01000007.1:0-91045 GCF_003471405.1 Collinsella sp. AM20-15AC | reverse complement strand
AGTCCAAGTTTCGGGGCGCAGTTCACTGTCCCCTTTGTGGTGGTTTTTGTTAGAGAGCGGGTGGGAGGGTCTCGAGGACGGCGCGGGCGGTGTTGGCGGCGCAGTCGCGTGAGTCGATGATGTAGTCGGCCCAGGCGCGGTAGCGCGGCATGCGCTGCTCGGCGAGCTTATCGATGCCATCGCGTGCGGTGATGGGGCGACCCTTATGGGCGAGTTCGTCGAGCTTGCGGTTGAGCATCACGATCTGGCTGTTCTGGTGCAGCAGCGGGTAGTTCTCGTCGCGTGTGACCACGCCGCCGCCCGTGGAAAGCACCAGGCCGCTGCGCTTGGAGATGTCGGCCAGCTCCGCCGTCTCCTGCTCGCGGAAGGCTGCCTCGCCGCGCTCGACGATAAAGTCGGCGCAGGGCATCCCCAGGCGCTCCTCAAGCGCGGCGTCCAAGTCGATGTGCTCGCGACCCGTGAGCTGGGCGATCTGCTCGCCCACACGGGTCTTGCCCGAACCCGGCATGCCGATCAGGGCAATGTTCTGCTCGCGGTGGGACAGGCGCTCCGTCACATCCAGGATGCGCTCACGCGGAGTAATCTGGCCGGTGTAGCGCTCGACAGCTTGTGCCGCCTGGGCAACAAGCATGAGCAGGCCGCCGATGCAGGGGATGCCTCGGCGCTCGGCCTCGAGCATCAGACCCGTACGGGCGGGGTTGTAGACGATGTCGATGACGCCCTCGAGCGCATCGAGTCCTTCGAGCGTGCAGGGAGCGTCGGGGCAGTGGGGGAACATGCCGGCAGGTGTGCAGTTGACGAGCAGTGTTGCACCGGACTGCTGCGCGATGTTGTCGTAATTGACCTCGCTCGTGCGACCCACGGGTACGACGATGGCGCCCAGGTCGTCGAGCACCATGCTGGCCGTGGTGCCGGCACCGCCGGTGGCGCCGAGCACGAGGACCTTCTTACCGGCAACCTCTACGCCCAACTCCTCGACCAGACACTGAAAACCAAAGTAGTCGGTGTTGTCGCCGCGCAGGCGGCCGTCGGGCAGGCGCGTGATGGTGTTGACGTTGCCCATGCGCTCGGCGAGCGGACTCAACTCGTCCAGGTATTCCATGACGGCGCGCTTGTAGGGGATGGTCACGTTGGTGCCCTCCCACTCGTCACCCGTCATAAAAGCCTCAAGATCCTCGGGCTCGCGCTCAAAACGCACGTACTCCAGGCCTGCGAGCTCTTTGTAGATGGTCGGGGTGTAGCTGTGGCCCAGCACGCGGCCCAGCACGCCGTAGGGACGGGTTGCGGCGGTATCGGTCATCTAGAGCACCTCCGTGTAGCTGCCAAAGTAGGTGAAACTCTCGCATACGTCGTCGATCGAGTCGAGCAGGTCGTCGAGGGCCTTGCTGCCAAAGGGGCAGTCCAGGTCAAAGTAGAACATAAACTCAAAGTCGTGCCCGGGGATGGGGCGGCTCTCGAGCTTGATGAGGTTGATATTGAGCGCGTAGAAGCGCTCGAGTACGCGATAGAGTGCGCCCGGCTCGTTGGCCGTGGTAATCATGAGCGAGGTGCGGTTGGCGCCGGGGTAGACGCGTGGCTCGCGGCTGATGACGACAAAGCGCGAGTAGTTGTTGTCCGAGTCCTGGATGTTGGGCTCCAGTACCTCCAAGCCGTAGAGTGCGGCGCAGCTGCGCGATGCGATCGCGGCAACATCGGTGCGTTCGGAGCTGGCGACCATCTCGGCCGACATGGCCGTGTTGGGGTACTTGGTGGCGTGCAGGTCGTGCGCCTCGATAAAGCCGGCGCATTGGGCAATGGCCTGGCCGTGGCTGTAGACCTCGTGCACGTCCGCAAGCTTGGCGCCGGGCTTGACGAGCAAGTTGTGGTCGATTTTGAGGCGAAGCGAGCGCACGATGTGGAAGTCGAACTGGGCGAGCAGGTCGTAGACGGCGTTGACTGAGCCGGCGGTGGAGTTCTCGATGGGCAGCACGCCAAACTCGCAGAAGCCGTCGCGCACGGCGCGCATAACGCCCTCGAAGGTCTCGAAAAACGCGATGTCGGGCACGTCGAAGAGCCTGCACGCGGCAATTTGGCTATAGGCGCCCTCGACGCCCTGGCAGGCGACGCTAGCCGTCTGGGGGAAAGGCGTGTCAAAGGCTGCAGCCGTGGCGTGTGCCCTTTGCGAGACCGTGATGCCCTTGAGCTCGTTGATATAGCGCTGCTGCTCGGCCTTGCTCATGCTCATGAGGAGGCGGAATAGCGTGATGGTCTGCGCCTCGTAGCGCTCGGGTGCGCGGCTGGCGAGGTTGTTGAGCTTGGAGCGCTCACGGGCGGGGTCGAAGACGGCCTTGCCCATCTCGTTTTTTGACTTGGCGACCTCGGTGGCAATGTCCATGCGCTCAACAAAGCTGTTGAGGAGCGTGGTGTCGATGCCATCGATGGCCTGGCGGATGTCAGCAAGGTCCATGAAGACCCCTTTCACGTGTCGGGGGATGTTGAGGGGTGGGTAGTTAGCGCTGGGCGGCGTCTTCGAGGAGGGCGTCCCAGATGGCAAGGGCGGCGGCTGCCTCGGCTACGGGGACAGCTCGGGGGACGATGCAGGGATCGTGGCGGCCGTGGACCGAGAGCTCGGCATTTTCCATAGCGTCCATGTCCACCGTCTGCTGCTCGCGGCCAATTGAGGGCGTCGGCTTTACGGCCATGCGCCACATGACGGGAGCGCCGGTCGAAATACCGCCCAGGATGCCGCCGGCGTTATTGGATTCGACCTCGATCTCGCCGGTTTCGGCATCGATTCGATACGGATCGTTGTTCTCGCTGCCGCGCATGGCGGCCACGGCAAAGCCCATGCCGAACTCCACGCCCTTTACGGCGGGAATGCCAAACGCGATTTGCGCGATGCGGTTCTCGATGCCGTCGAACATGGGGTCGCCGATGCCTGCGGGAAGCCCGTAAATGCCGCACTCCACGATGCCGCCGATGCTGTCGAGTTCGTCGCGCGCGGCTAGGATCTCCTCACGCATGCGGCCGGCTGCGGCGGCGTCAATGCACGGCAGATCGTTCGTAAGGATCGCCTTGCGGTCGGCCTCGCGATAGACCATATCGTCCATCGGCAGGTCGGAGATGCCGCCGATCTGCGCCACATGCGCCATGACCTTAATGCCGCGGGCCTCAAGTGCCTGCAGCGCGATGCCGCCCGCGATGCATAAGGGTGCTGTTAGGCGGCCGGAAAAGTGCCCGCCGCCGGCGACATCGTGCATGTTGTGATACTTCATGCGCGCAGGGAAGTCCGCATGTCCCGGACGGGGCTTGCGGCGCAGCTCGGAGTAATCCTTGGAGCGCGTGTTGGTGTTCTCGATAATCGCGGCAATGGGCGCGCCGGTGGTGTGCCCATCGACCACGCCGGCGATGATTTGGGCGGCGTCGGCCTCGCGGCGCTTGGTCGCGGTCTCGTCGCGACCGGGGGCGCGACGGTCCAAAAAGGCCTGCAGCTGCTCCTGATCAACGGCAATGCCCGCCGGGACGCCATCGAGCGAGCAACCGATGGCGGGGGAGTGCGACTGGCCGAAGATGCTTAAGTGCAAGACGTTGCCAAAGGTCGAGGACATGCTATTCCTCCTCGAGCGTGACCTTGCCGCCCAGCAGACGGTAGTGGTCGAAGAAATCGGGATAGGACTTGTTGACGGCCTCGGCGCCGTGGATCACGACCTCGCCGGTGGCGCGGCTCGCGGCGATAGCGGCCATCATGGCGATGCGATGGTCGTTGTGCGAATCGACCTCGCCGCCGGTGAAGGCATCGACGCCCTTGATGATGAGGTCATCGCCGGCAATGCGCACCTGCGCGCCCAGCGCGGTGAGCTCGCGGGTGGTCGTGACCAGGCGGTCGGATTCCTTGATGCGCAGACGGGCGCAATCGCGGATAAAGGTGCGGCCCTGTGCCAGCGAGGCCACGGCCGAGATAACGGGCACCAGGTCGGGAATGTCGTGGGCACTCATCTCAAAGCCGGCGAGCTTGTCGGACTGCACGGTGGCGGCGTTGGTGGAACGCACGATGCGGGCGCCAAAGCGCGAAAGTGCGGCAAGCACGTTACGGTCGCCCTGTGCGGAGCTTAGGGATACGCCCTCGACGGTGATGGGGTCGGTGCCGATGGCACCGGCGCACAGCCAAAAGGCGGCGTTGGACCAGTCGCCCTCGACGGCTACGCTGCCGGGCGTGCGGTACGAGCCACTGCTCACGCGGAAGTTCGTGACCTCGGGCTGGCCGTCCTTGGCCGGAATGCGCTCGACGTTGACCTCGACGCCAAAGGCCTTCATGGCCTGGATCGTCAGGTTGATGTAGGGGCGGCTCTCGATGAGGCCGGTTACCTGCACGCAGGAGGGCTGGGCCAGCAGCGGGGCTGCCAGCAGCAGGCCGGAGATATACTGCGAGCTCACGTTGCCCGGAAGCACAAAAGTGCCCGGGCGCATGCGTCCGCTCGTCTTGAGCGGAAAACCGCCCAGACCCTGCAGGTAGCAGCCGGCGGCGATGATCTCGTCCGAGAGCGGGGAGAGTGGGCGGGCGCCCAAGCGTCCCTGACCCACAAAAGTTGCTTCTGCGCCCAGCGCGCAGGCGACGGGCAACATAAAGCGGAGCGTGGAGCCGCTTTCACCGCAGTCAAGCGTGCCGCCGGCAAGGGCCTTGAGCAGGCCAAACTCAACACTCTTCATGGTGGGGTGGACCTGGAAGCCGTCCTCGACGGTCTCGATGCGGGCACCGAGTGCCGTAAGGCAACGCACCGTAGCCTCGATGTCGGCGCAGGTGGTATTGCAGGTGACGTGTGTCGCGCCGTTGGCAAGCGCAGCGCAGATGATCAGGCGATGCGCCATCGACTTGGACGCGATGGCGGGAACGGTGCCCTTGAGCGGGGACGGGGTGATGCGGGCTAGCATGCGGATGCGTCTCCCTTCTGGCCGAGGCCCTCGGCAATGAGTTCGTGGAAAGTGGAAAGCGGCGTGCGGTCGATGCTGCAGCGGCCAATGTCGTGCGGAATCACCAGATCGATGGTGTTGCCCGCGCGCTTCTTGTCGTGGAGCGCCTCGGCAAAGACGGCATCGGCATCTAGGTCGCAGCGGGTCTTGAGGCTATGGCGGGCGCAGAGTTCCTCAATACGACCGGGAAGGGCAGCATCGCAAACGCCGTGCAGGGCCGCGGCGCGCGTGATGATACCCATGCCGATCGACACGCAGTTGCCGTGTCCCAGCTCAAAGTGCTTGCAGGCCTCGACGGCATGTCCGGCACTGTGTCCAAAGTTGAGGAGCTTGCGCTGGTTGGTTTCGCGCTCGTCGGCGACGACCACGGCGCGCTTGATGTCGATATTGCGGGCAATGATAAGCGCCACGCGAGCCACGTCCTGGTTGAGCAGCTCCAGCGTGAGCGGGGTCTTCTCCAGCTCGGCGAAAAGCTCCGGGTCGGCGATTACGGCGTGCTTGACGACCTCGCCGCAGCCGTCGGCGAACTGCTCGGGCGTGAGGGTGGCCAGGCACCCCACGTCGGCGATAACCACGCTCGGCTGCCAAAAGGCGCCGGCCAAGTTCTTGCCGGCAGCCAAGTCTATGGCGGTCTTGCCTCCCACCGACGAATCCACCATGGCGAGCAGGCTCGTCGGGATCTGCACAAACTTGCAGCCGCGCATGTAGGTGGCGGCCACAAAGCCCGCCACGTCGCCCACGACGCCGCCGCCGAGTGCCACGATCACGTCGGAGCGCGAAAGCTCGTGCTCGGCCACAAACTCCAAAATGGCAACGTAGGTCTCGGCGCGTTTATGGGCCTCGCCGGCCTCGAAGGTGCAGATGCTCACCTCGTAGCCTGACGCCTCCAGGCTCTGCTTAACGGGCATCTGGTAGAGCGGGCCCACGTTGGTGTCCGTCACGATGACGGCCTTGGTGCCGCCGGCGGTGGCGCGCACGAGCGGCCCCGCCTGCTCCAGCAAAAACGTGCCAACATGCACCTGGTAGGGGCGTGCAGTGTCGATATCGATGGTAATCGCCATAAGCTATGGTCCTTTCGACCTGGCGTGATGGGTGGTCTAGTGGGCGCTCTCGTCGTCGAGTGCGCGCTTGATGCGATCGCCCTCGGCAAGGAGATTTTCCAGATAGCGCTGGTCGCGGTCCTTGAGCGCACGGCTGTAGGCGCCGAGCGAATCGATCAGATGGTCGATCTCGAAGGCGAGCGCGTCAGCGTCGTCGATCATGAGCTCGGACCACATCTTCGGGTTGAGGTGGGCCACGCGGGTGAGGTCGCGGTAGCTACCGGCCGAAAAGCCGTGGTGGACCTGGGCGGTGGGGCTCTTTACGTAGGCGTTGGACACCACGTGTGCGAGCTGGCTTGTAAAGGCGATCACGCGGTCGTGCTCGGCGGCGGTGGTCACGCTGAACTTGCCAAACCCCAAGGGGCGCACCATCTCGCGCACCTGGCCCAAGAGCTCCAGCTTAAGGGCATCGTCTACCGCGGGCGGAACGAGCACGAGCGGTGCGCCCTGGAACAGGTCGGCGCGGGAGTGCGCGTAGCCCGAGAACTGGGTGCCCGCCATGGGGTGCGCGCCCACAAAGTAAAAGCCGTGCTCTCGTGCGAGCTCAAAGGCCCGCTCACACACGATACCCTTGACGCCTACGGTGTCGATCACCACGGGGCCCATGATGGCCTCTGTGTCGGTGGCGTCAGCGAGTGCCTGGGCGTGCGCCTCGAGCCACTCGATGCAGGCCTCGGGGTAGCATGCCAGGACGATGATGTCGCACTCGCCGAGCGTCTCGTCGTTGAGCTCGCCGGCAACGGTGCCCATGCTGGCGGCCGTCATGACGTCGTCATCGGGGTCCCAGGCCAGCACACGGACGCCCGCCTGCGCATAGCCGCGGGCAAAACTGCCGCCGATGAGGCCCAGGCCCACGATGCCGGCGCACTTGGGGCCACCCTGGTTAACGCGTGCGTTTCTCACCGTGCCCATGGGCTACTCCTGAACGGTCTCTTGGCAGACGACCTCGCGGATGGCGCGGATGCGGCGCATGGTGTCGTCGAACTGGTCGGGGGTGAGGGCCTGAGCGCCGTCGGACCAAGCATGGCTCGGGTCGTCGTGGACCTCGATCTCCAGACCGTTGGCGCCGCAGGCGGTCGCCGCGAGCGCCATAGGCTCAACGTAGCGGGTGTAGCCGGTGGCGTGGCTGGGGTCGGCAACGACGGGCAGGTGCGACAGGTGGTGGAGCACCGGCACGGCGTTGAGGTCGAAGGTGTTGCGGGTGCGGGTCTCGAAGGTGCGGATACCGCGCTCACACAGGATGACGTTGTCGTTGCCCTCGCTCATGATGTACTCGGCAGCCATGAGCAGCTCGTCGACGGTGCCGGACATGCCGCGCTTGAGCAGAACCGGGGTCTGCGTCTTGCCGACCTCCTTGAGCAGGGGGAAATTCTGGGCGTTGCGAGCGCCAATCTGCATGACGTCAATCTTCTTGTCGAGGAAGACCTGCACGTCGCGCGGGTCCATGATCTCGGTGACGATCGGCATGTCGAGCTCGGCGGATGCCTCGCACAGCAGGTCCAGACCGGCGGGGCCCATGCCCTGGTAGGCGTACGGGGAAGTGCGGGGCTTGTAGGCGCCGCCGCGCAGCATCGTGGCGCCGGCTGCCTTCACGCGGCGGGCGATGCGGATGAGGTTCTCGCCCTCGACGGAGCACGGGCCGGCGATGACCTGGAACTGGTCGCCGCCGATCTTGACGCCGTGGCCGCAGTCGATGACGGAGTCCTCGGGGTGGAACTTGCGGTTGGCGCGCTTGAACGGCTCGGAGACGCGCTGCACGCGCTCGACGACGTCCATGGACTCGAGCAGGAATGGGTCGATCTTGGTCGTATCGCCCACCAGGCCGATGATCGTCTCGTTCTCGCCGCGCGAGACGTCGGTCTTCAGGCCCTTTTTCTCAATCCAGCTGACGATATGGCTGACGGCCTCGTCGCTGGCGCTCTCTTTTAAAATTGCAATCATGGTGTGCCTCTCACCTCGATGGATAACCCTTGCAAAAACGGCCCGCATCGCGAGCCGTGTATATATGGTGCATGAGAGTTTATACTATCTGATTCGCTTTTGCCTTCTAAAGTGAGCCGTTGCGCCGCGTCTTCCCCGGAATTGCAAAGCTTTTTCTTTTATTTTGATAACCCGTGGTGCACTTGGGTATAATGCCAAACGTTGGCCCTATTAGCTCAGGGGATTAGAGCGTCTGCCTCCGGAGCAGAAGGCCGTTGGTTCGAATCCAACATGGGGCACCATCGAACGTGAGACCGTCCGAACCTCGCATGGTCCGGGCGGTTTTTCTTATACCGACGCGACGTGATGGGACGTGGTATGGCAGCAACGGATATCGAGCGCGGACTCTCGACCGCCGAGGTCGAGGAGCGCATCGCCGCCGGTAAGATCAACCGCAACATGGAGCTCAAGACCAAGTCGGTCAAAGAGCTCATCATCGAGAACCTCTGCACGCTGTTCAATTTGATCAACGTGATCTTGGCGCTCCTGGTCATTGTGACCGGGTCGTTTAAGAACCTGACGTTTTTGTTCGTGGTGTTTCTCAATACCGCCATCGGTGTCATCCAGTCCATGCGCTCTAAGAAGATGGTCGATAAACTCACGCTGCTGACCTCCAAGAAGGCCATCGCGGTGCGCGACGGCGCCGAGGTGGAGCTCGACCTGGACCAGATCGTGCTCGATGACATCATCCGCTTGGGGCGCGGCGACCAGATCCCCGCTGACGCCGTGGTGGTTTCGGGCGAGGCGCTCGTGAATGAGAGCCTGCTGACGGGCGAGAGCGATCTTATTAAGAAACAGCCTGGTTCTGAGCTCATGAGCGGCAGCTTTATCGACTCGGGCCTGCTGCGCGCCCGCGTGATCCATGTCGGCGCCGACAACTACGTAGCCAAAATTAATAACGAGGCCAAGTACGTCAAAAAGGTCAATTCTGAGATCATGAACGCGCTTAACGCCATCGTGCGGTTTGCGAGCATCATCATGATCCCGCTCGGTTTGGCGTTGTTTTCCTCGAGTGTGAGCGAGCTGTGGGATGCCGCGGGAACCCCGGGCGATAGCGCGCTTTCGTGGTGCTTCTCCGAGCTGCTGGCCGGCCGCGTGCCCTCGTCGGCGCTGCTGTCCACGGTGGGCGCCCTGCTGGGCATGATCCCGCAAGGCCTGGTGCTGCTGACCTCGTCGGTGCTCGCCATCGCCACGGTGCGCCTGGCCCGCCGCAAGGTGCTGGCGCAGCAGCTCTACTGCATCGAGACGCTCGCGCGCGTCGACGTGCTGTGCCTGGACAAGACAGGCACCATCACGTCGGGTCGCATGGAGGTCGAGGGCACGTATCCGCTGCCGATCGAGGGCTTTGGCATGGGCGCGGGGGAGGGCGAAGCCGCCGTTCCCGTCGATACCACGGTGCTCGATTTTGCGCTGGCTAACGTCGCACGTGCGACCTCGGCCGATGCCAACGAGACCTGTCAGGCGCTGCTCAACTATTACGCCGACCGTCCGGTCGAGGTGTCCGAGCCGCTGTCGGTCATTCCGTTCTCGTCTTCCAAAAAGTGGAGCGGCGCGTCGTTTGCACAGGGCTCATATGTGATGGGTGCGGCGCAGTTTGTGCTCTCTGATCGTGCGTTTGCCCAGGTCGAGAACCGTGTCGCCGAGCTTGCCGATACCTGCCGCGTGCTCGTGGTGGCGCGCGTTGACGGCTTTACGCCCGATGGCGATATGGTGGGCGAGGCCGAGCCCGTGGGCTTTGTGA
Source organism: Collinsella sp. AM20-15AC (assembly GCF_003471405.1). Lineage (NCBI taxonomy): Bacteria > Bacillati > Actinomycetota > Coriobacteriia > Coriobacteriales > Coriobacteriaceae > Collinsella > Collinsella sp. AM20-15AC. The sequence goes on along the minus strand of NZ_QRJA01000007.1, from coordinate 81,277 downwards.
CCATACGCGACGAGATCCGTACCTCGGCGGCCGAGACCATCGGCTACTTTAACGAGCAGGGCGTGACTCTCAACGTGATCAGTGGCGACGACCCGCGTACGGTGTCGTCGATCGCGCGCGTGGTGGGCGTGCCGGGGGCGGACGCTTATGTGGACGCCACGACGCTCGATACGCCGGCCAAGCTCGATGCCGCAGTGGACCGCTACCATGTCTTTGGTCGTGTGACCCCGCAGCAGAAGCGCGAGCTCGTGCAGGCGCTCAAGCGCCGCGAGCACACCGTGGCCATGACAGGCGACGGCGTCAACGACGTGCTGGCGCTCAAGGAGGCCGACTGCTCCGTGGCCATGGCGGCCGGCTCCGATGCCGCGCGTAACGTGGCCGAGATCGTGCTCGTCGACAACGACTTTGCCTCGATGCCCGCCGTGGTGGCCGAGGGCCGTCGCTCCATCAACAACCTGCAGCGTTCGGCTTCGCTGTTCCTGACTAAGACGCTGTTCTCGATGGGCCTGGCGGCGCTGTGCATCGCACTGCCGCCGTACCCTTTCGAGCCGATTCAGATGACGCTCATCAACTTCTTCTGCATTGGCGCGCCGGGCTTTGTGTTGGGCCTGGAGCCCAACAATGCTCGCGTGAAGGGGTCGTTCCTGACGAACGTGCTCAAGCGGGCACTGCCGGCGTCGCTTGCGGTCATTTTGGCCGCGGCGCTCGATATCTTTGTGGCGCGCGTGTTCGGCTTTAACCAGCTCACGCTGTCTACGATGTGCCTACTTACGTCGTGCGCGGCGAGTGTCAGCCTGATCTGGCGTATCTCGCAGCCCCTCACGCCCTTACGTGTGGCGCTCTTTGTGTTTGTAGTTGCCGGCATCCTGACGGGCGTTATCGGATTCCCGAAGCTGCTGTCTATTGCCAACCTGTCGATGGGCCAGATGGTTATCTTGGCTGTCATCGTGGTCATCACCTGCTCGGTGTTCTTTAAGCTCGCCACGATGATGGATTCGCTCAAGCCGCGTCGTCGTCATGCCGCAACTGGTTTTGGCCGCGGTGTGCGCGTCCGCCTGGGTCGCGGTGGCGGTAAGGTGAGCTCGACGGGTTCGACGGCGGAGCGTTTTGCCATGCGCGTCGCCGCCGACATGGCGCAGCGCCGCGAAGCTCGCACCGTTCGCGAGGCCGAGGCCCGTGCACTCGAGGGCGTGGCGCAGACCCAACCCAAGAAAAAGAAGAGCGCCGGTGCCAAGCGCTCCCGCGTGACCAAATCGGCCCAGGGCATTAAGGTCTCGATGCCAAGCAAAAAGAAGAAGTAACTACGCGCCCTGGCGATGTTGAATTGGTGCCTTGCTCCTGTGGGGCCGTGGCGATGTTATGCTCTAACCTCGATTGTTTGAATTGCTTCGAAAAGAGGATGCCGTGATCTGTCCGCATTGCCTTAAGACCATCGAGGACGGCGCCTCGTTCTGCCCCTACTGCAACGCCTATGTGGGTCCGGGCGATGGTCCGGAGCACACCGAGTTCGTGTTCTGTGAGGGCTGCGGTGCCCGTCTTTCTCCGCATGATCGTACGTGCCCCAAATGCGGACGCCCCGCTCCGGGTATCCTCTCCGAGGACGCGGCAGCATCCGACCTGGCAGCGGGCCGCACGGCGGGCTTTCCGCGCCTAACGCAAGAGCAGATCGATACCGAGGTGCCGCATGCGCCGGCCTCTGCCGCTGCGGTGCTTTCGGACGCCGCCGACCCCAATGAGACCTGCGTGCTGCCAGCTTTCGATAAGGATTTCGGTATCCCCAAGGTCGATATTCCCACGCCCGTTTCCCTGCATGACGATGCTCAAAAACCCAAGCGCAAGGTGCACCCCGACGAGGACGCCTATCACAAGCATAAGCGTCATATTCCCAAGCCGCTCATTATCATCGCGGTCCTTGCCGTCGTGTGCGGTGGTGCCTATTGGTTCGTGACGACCGATCCCATGGGTGTTATGCCTGGCTTCTACGACCAGTTTGGCCAAGCTGCACAAACCACCTTCCCCACGCGTCAAAAGGGCGAGGCGACTGAGGACGATACCAAGCAGGGCGATTCTGCCGAGGTGGTTCAGGAAGAAACCGTGCTCACCGATGATCAGCTCTATACCAGGCTCGACGGTCTGTATCAGACCATCGTGTCCTACGCTGACGAGGACCAGATCGGCGAGGTCATCGATTCCTTTAACAACGGTTATCTCCGAACGCCGCTGTCCACCCGTCAGGAGCTGTCGCAGAGTGCCTACGCCCTGCGCGACCAGATCAAAAAGACGCAAGATGAGCTCAACAACCTGAAAGTACAGGACGATACGGTCTATGCGGATGACATCGCCCACTTAAAGCAGCTTGCTGAGTGGATGTATGAGCGCGTTGACGTGATCTGCCAGAGCTGGGATATCTCGCTGGCCATTCCCGATGGCGAGTCGATGAGTTCCCACCAAAGCGAGATCCTGGCGCCCATCGCGCAGGGTGGCAACAGCGCGCTGAACCAGTACGACGCCAATGTGGGTTCCTGGAAGCCGCAGCAGCGTTCCTAAAAATAGTTCGCCATAGTCGGCATAACCTACGTGCGCAATTGATGTAAACCCGTGCTTATTGCTACAATTCGTACAAATATGCTTTAAACGCACGAGGAAGGAACCACATGTTTGGTTTTAAGAAAGAGCTCTACACACCCGAGTATCAGCTTGTCGGCGACGAGTGCGCCGTAATCGAGACGTCGAAGGGTACCATCAAGGTCAAGTTTGACGGCGAGGGCGCTCCCATTCATGTCGCGAACTTCTGCGAGCTTTCCACGATGGGCTTCTATGATGGCCTTAAGTTCCATCGCTATGTGCCCGGTTTTGTTATCCAGGGCGGCGACCCCAATACCCGCGACATGTCCGGCGCCGACGTCGCTGCCGGTCTTGAGGGCCCCGACGGTATGCCCGGTACCGGTGGCCCCGGCTACTGCATCAAGGGCGAGTTTGCCACCAATCCGCGCAACAGCCATGTCGATGGCGCCCTTGCCATGGCACGCTCCATGGACCCCGATTCCGCGGGTTCGCAGTTCTACTTCTGCCTGGGTGCCCAGCATAACCTCGATTCCGGTTACACCGTCTTTGGTACCACGGTCGAGGGTCTCGATGTGATTTCGCAGCTGCGTGCCGGCGACGAGATCGTCCATGTCGAGATCGTTCACGAGTAAAGGGGACTTCCTTGAATAGCCAGCTGATCCAACAGGGCCGCGCCGCTTACCGCGCGGGTGATTTTTCTGCTGCAGCCCAGATGCTTGGGGCGGCAAAGACTCCCGATGAGATTATGGGCGAGGCCGATCACCTTCGTGGCAACGCCTTGATGCACCTGGGCATGTATGCCGAGGCCGCCGAGGCCTATGCCGCCGCCCTCAACGACGGTACCTACGGCAAGCGCGGCGCGCTGCTCACCAACCGCGGCAAGGCGCTCGCCGCCGTGGGCGACTACACGACGGCCGCTCAGGCTTTCTCTGCCGCTACGCAGGATGCTTCCTATGCCACGCCGTTCAAGGCCTATCTGGGCCTGGGCAATGCGCTGTTCCAGTCGGGCGACTATGCCAACGCGGGAACCGCCTTCCGTCAGGCTGCCATCGACGGCGCCAATCCGGCTCCTGCCGCCGCACTCGGCGAGCTCGGTCGTTGCTTCATTAAGCTCGGCCGTCCGGCGGATGCCGTGGAGACTTACCGCACGGCTATCGACTTTGCCGGCCCCCGCGACGACACGCGTGCGCTCAACGCCGGCATGGGTCAGGCGCTTTCTGCCGCCGGCCGTCCCTCCGACGCACTCGACGCCTTTAATGCCGCTACTGCCGATGGCATCTACCAGCTCACCTCCGAGCAGGCCGATGAGCTTGCCCGCGTGCAGGATTCGCTTGCCGCGCTGTCTGCCCAGACGGCTATGGCCACGGCTCCGGCGCCCGCGATGGACGCTCCTGCCGTCGATCCGCTCGATCCTACGGGCGCGACCGGTCAGTTTATGCCTGATCCCTCGGACACCGGCTTCTTTACGCTGTCCGAGTCTGAGATGGTCCAGCAGGACCGTCAGGATCGTAAGCAGGCCAAGGTCCGTCGTCGCCATCGCCATACGGGTCTCAAAGTCTTCATCGTGCTGCTTCTGCTTATTTTGATCGCCGCGGGCGGTCTGGGCTTTGCCTACACGCGCGGCTTTGGCTTCCCGTCTCAGGAGTCTGTCGTTACCGATCTGTTCCAGGCTGCCGGCGACGGTGACGCCGCAAAGGCCGAGTCTTGCCTGGCCTCGAGCCTGTCCGAGGACGCTAAGTCGATGATCATCTCCTCGATTCCGCAGGGTGCCACCGTGTCCGTCGAGGGCATGGATCAGTCCATGACCGAGACGACCGCCAAGGTGAAGGCATCGCTGTCCAAGGGCGGCGAGCAGGAGTACACCGTCAAATTCGTGCGCTCCGACAACCATATCGGCTGGGCCGTTTCTTCGCTCGATATGGATTTCTCGGCTGCTGACAACCAGTAGTGACCTTATGGGATTTAGCTTTGCCCGGCGCTTCACCGCAAGTGAGGTGCCGGGCTTGCGCTAGTATGATGAGCTAGTAGTTTTCCAGCAATCATCCAACACATCAGGAGTTGCGTTGTTTTCTTTGATGGATATGTTCTTCGGTAGCTATGCGGGCGATCTTGCCATCGACCTCGGCACCGCAAATACGCTTGTCTCCGTGCGCGGTAAGGGCATCGTCATTCGCGAGCCCTCTGTTGTCGCCATCGACAAGAACGACGAGCGCATCCTGGCGGTCGGTATCGAGGCAAAGCGCATGCTCGGCCGTACGCCCGGCAACATCGTGGCCGTTCGTCCCCTGAAGGACGGCGTCATCGCCGACTTCGATGTTACCGAGGCCATGCTTCGCTACTTTATCGACAAGGCGTCCGAGAAGCGCTATCCGTGGACTCCGCGTCCGCGTGTCGTCGTCTGCGTTCCCTCCGGTGTCACGTCGGTCGAGAAGCGCGCTGTCTTTGAGGCCACGATCCAGGCCGGTGCCCGCCAGGCCTATCTGATCGAAGAGCCTATGGCAGCCGCTATCGGCGCCGACCTGCCCGTCGAGGAACCCACCGGCTCCATGGTCATCGACATCGGCGGCGGTACCACCGAGGTTGCCGTTATCGCTATGGGCGGCATCGTCGTCTCGCAGTCCATCCGTATTGCCGGCGACGAGTTCGATCAGGCCATCCTCACGCACGTTCGTGATGCCTACAACCTGGCCATCGGCGAGCGTACGGCAGAGGACATCAAGATCAAGGTCGGCTCCGCCGTGCCGCTTAAGGACGAGCTCGACGTCGAGGTCAACGGCCGCGACGTGATTACCGGTCTGCCCAAGACCGTGCGCATCGAGAGCGAGGAGATTCGTCGCGCGCTCAACAAGCCGCTCGACGAGATGGCCAAGGCCGTCAAGGACGCACTCGACGCTACGCCTCCCGATCTTGCCTCGGACCTTATGTACTACGGCATTTTGCTGACCGGTGGCGGCGCGCTGCTGCGCGGTCTCGACGTGCGCCTGCGCGATGAGACCGGCGTTTCGGTCAACGTCAGCCCCACGGCGCTCGATAACGTTGTTAACGGCTGTGCCCGCGTGCTCGAGGCCAATGCGTTTGATGGCGGCTTCGTCCAGACCAATGCTTAATTTCCAAAAGGTGGATTCCATTTGGCACGATCTTCGGGTTTCTCCACAAATCTGAATACCAAGCGACAATCAACGGGTATGCGCCCGTTGATTGTTTTCAGCCTGATTTCGGTGTTGCTGCTCACGTTTTATATTCGTGAGGGCGAGACGGGGCCGATTCATGCCGTTCGTTCGGGCGTGACGACGATTACCTCGCCGGTGCGTTTTCTGGGCTCGACTGTGGCGGCTCCCTTCAATGCGATCGGTAACGTGTTCTCTAACCTTACGGCGTCACAGGACACGCTTGACGAGCTTAAGAAGCAAAATGAGGAGCTGACCTCCAAGGTTGCCGAGCTCTCCGAGGCTCAAAAGACCGCCGAGCGACTGGAGGGTCTGGTCGGTCTGCAGTCGACCTACAACCTCAAGTCCACTGCAGCTCGTATCGTCGGCGCTTCGGGCGATGCCTGGACCTCGACCGTTACCATCGATAAAGGTTCTGCCGACGGGCTTACCATCAACATGCCTGTGACGAGTTCGGCTGGTGTTATCGGACAGATCATCGAAGTCTCGGCCAAGACGTCCACCGTGCGTCTGATCGGCGATGAGAACTCGGGCGTGTCCGCTATGGTGCAGGACACGCGCGCCCAGGGCATGCTGCAGGGTCAGGCTGACGGCACGCTGCGTCTTGAGTACGTGAGCGTCGACTCCGACGTTAAGGTTGGCGACATCATCGTGACCTCGGGCATTGGCGGTGTGTTCCCCAAGGGCCTTCCGCTCGGCACCGTCTCGTCGGTTGAGAAATCGGCAAACGACGTGTACTACACCATTGTGGTACGCGCCCAGACGACGGCCGAGAACAACGAGGAAGTGCTGGTCATCACCTCGCTGACCGACGAACAGTCGGCCTCGGATGAGGACGTGAGCACCGCTAATAGCACGCCGCAGGGAACGTCGCGCGATGCTGCGACCAAGACGAAGGACGAGAGCTCGGATGACGGTTCCGACACGTCCGAGACGACCGATTCCGGCTCGAGCGAATAGGGGGCATGTCCATGGATCTACACGAGCAGGGGATGAGCTCCCGCACGTTTGTAATCGCCGCCATCGTGTGCGTGCTGCTGCAGGCAGGCCTGGCACCGCAGATCTCCATTGCGGGCGGTCGCGTCAACTTTATGATTATCCTGGTGTGCCTAAGCGTGTTCTCGGGCGACCCGACCCGTGCCGTCGTGTGCGGTTTTTGCAGCGGCTTGTTCTATGACCTTTCCGCTGCCGTGCCGGTGGGCGTTATGTCGCTCCTGCTGACCGTGGGTTCTTTTGCCCTGGTGCATAGCGCCGCCGGTCAGACGGGCGGTACCCCGAGCGCGCGCGGCATCACTGTGGGTGCCTTCGCGCTTGTCATTAATGTGATCTACAGCATCATCTTGCTGTTTATGGGTTTGGAGACGAGCTTTGTCGTGGCGCTCTTCGGCCATGCGCTGCCGTCTTCGATCCTGACGGGTCTGGTTGCCATTCCGTTTTTGATGTCCGGCGTCGTGCCGCAGTCCGGTTATGGATTCTCCGCACGTGGCGGACGCCAGACGGGCATGCGCTTTAAGCCCAAGACCCGTAAGCTCAAATAGGGGAGGCCTGTAGATGTCTTCCCAGATGACGGTTATTATCGCCGGTATCGTGCTGGTAGTGGCCATCGTGGTCGCGCTGGTCATCATGCGTCGCGGCGATTCTCGTTTTACCTACGATACGCAGCATGGAACGGCCCCGCGCGCCACCGAGGGCGAGGGCAATACCGCGGCGACCGCCTTTAAGGGCCGCTTCTCCATCCTCACCACGGGTGTGGGCGCGATGTTCGCGGCGCTTGCCGTCAAGCTGTGGGGCATGCAGATGGTCTCGTCGGACTATTACGAAAAGCAGGCTAATAGCAATCAGACGCGCACCGTTACCACACCCGCTGTGCGCGGCCGCATCCTCGACCGCAATGGCGTGGCACTTGTCCAGAACCGTCCCTCACTTGCTGTCGTGGCCTACCGCGACCTTGCCGAGGATGAGGTTCTGGTTCGCCATCTTGCCAACGTGCTCGGTATGCCCTACGTGGCGGTTCTGCGCAATATTCAGGACAATTCCGAGGGTGCTCAGAGCCTGCATACCATCGCGACGGACGTCCGTCGCTCCACGGTTGCCTATATTCAGGAGCACGCCGGCGAGTTCCCGGGCGTCAAGATTGCCGAGCGTACCGAGCGCCAGTATCCATATGGCGAGACGGCATGCCATATCTTGGGCTATACCGGCACCATTACCTCCGAGCAGCTCGAGGCCCAGAATAAGAAAACCTCTGGCGATGATGATGCTTCTGCTGGCCGGATTACGTACCAGTCGGGCGATATCGTGGGCCAGGCGGGTGTTGAGAGCTACTACGAAAACCTGCTGCAGGGTATTCGTGGCGAGCAGACCGTCAAGGTCGATGCCTCGGGCAATGTGACCGGTCAGGCCGGCGCCGTGCCCGCCAAGGCCGGCTCCGACATTAAGCTCACGCTCGACCTTAAGATCCAACAGGCCTGTGAGACGGCGCTGGCGAGCGCCATCGAGCTTGCCAAGACCACTGGCTACAGCAATGCCGGCAACGGCGCTGTGGTGTGTCTCGATCCCAACAATGGCGAGATCCTGGGCATGGCGAGCGAGCCCAAGTTCGATCCTTCCGTCTTTATCGGCGGCGTCTCAAATGACGTGTGGACCGAGCTCAATGATGACAAGGGTTCGCACCCGCTGCTCAACCGCGCCATTAGCGGACAGTACATGTCGGCCTCGACCATCAAGCCGCTCTCGGCACTGGCCGGTCTTGAGTTTGGAACCTACACTTCAACACAGACAACCAACTGCACGGGCTATTGGACGGGCTTGGGCAAGGCTTGGGGCAAGCGCTGCTGGTTGACGTCTGGCCACGGCACCATGACGCTGCAGTCGGGTATCGCCAACTCGTGCGACCCCGTCTTCTACGACATGGGCAAGGCGTTCTTTTATGACGAGCAACATTCCGAGGGGCTGCAGGAGGTCTTTCGTCGCTGGGGCCTAGGCAAGACCTGCGGTATCGATCTGCCGAGTGAGGGCGCGGGCCGTATTCCCGATGCCGAGTGGAAAGAGTCGTACTTTACCGACGCCTCTGCCGAAGACCGCAAGTGGAATGCCGGCGATATGACCAACATCGCCATCGGCCAGGGCGACATTTTGGTGACGCCTCTGCAGATGGCATGCGCCTACATGGGCCTTGCCAACGGCGGCAAACAGTACGTGCCTCACGTGTTTTTGTCTGCCGTGTCGCGCGATGGCGACGGCGATGCCTATAAGTACAACGGCAAGGGCAAGAAGAAGCGCCTGAAGGCCAAGATCAACAGCGATTCGGATTTGGCTCTTGTTCGCAACGGCATGCACGACGTGATTTACACGGCATCGACGTCCTTGGCGGCTCACTTTGGCACCCTGACGCCGCAGGTGTACGGCAAGTCGGGCACGGGCGAGAAAAGCGGCGAGGACGAATACGCGTGGTTTTGCGCCTATGCGCCGGCCGATGATCCCAAGTATGTCATCGCTACTGTCCTGGAGCAGGGCGGCGGTGGCTCAGATACCGCGATGCATGTCGTGCGCGATGTGCTCGGCGTGATTTATGACGAGCCCGATACCTCTTCGGCCTCGGGCGATTCTTCGGTTCGATAGGAGGTTGCGATGGATTTTTCTCCGGCGGATCTGTTCCGTTCAACCAAGACCGGCTCTCGCAGCAGCCTGGACCGTGTCAACAAGCAACTTTCGGCCTCGCGCGGCACGTTTCGCCAAAAGGTGCATATCGGTGTGCTCGTGGCCACAGTGGCGCTCGTCGCCTACGGTGCCATCATTATCTGGTCGGCTTCGCAGTTTAAGGCCGATGCTTCGTTCTCACGCCATCTGCTGGGAATTGGTATCGGGGCGTTGCTGGCGGTGCTGGTCTGGCGTACCGACCTGCGCGGTATTTCCAATTTCTCGACAGCGTTGCTCGTCATCGACCTGATCGTGATCTTCTCGCCCAAGATTCCGGGTCTGTCCTATACGGGCGGTCTGGGCATGACGGGCTGGATCAAGATTCCCGGTATCGGCTTGACATTCCAGCCGGTCGAGCTTGCCAAGCTCATCACCATCTTCTTTATTGCCACGCTTGGCTCGCAGTATAACGGCCGCATCGATACCGTTCGCGACTACGTCAAGCTCTGCGGCATGCTGTCCATCCCGTTTTTGGCCGTCGTCGCCATGGGCGACCTGGGCTCGGGCCTGGTCGTGCTGGTCTCGGGCGCCATCGTCATCTGCATGAGCGGTGCGCGCCGCGAATGGATGCTGTCGACCCTGGCCCTGCTCGTGGGCCTGGTAGCCCTCGTCCTGGCGCTCGATTCGGTCTTTGATTCGTTGCTCGGCCACGATGTGCTCATCAAGCAGTATCAGATGAACCGCCTGACGGTCTTTATCGACCCCGATAATGCCGATTCGGACGATGCCTACAACCTGCAGCAGTCGCTTATCGCCGTTGGCTCGGGTGGCTTCTTTGGTAAGGGTTTGGGCCATGCGACGCAGTCGGCCGGCGGCTTTCTGCCCGAGTTCCACACTGACTTCGTCTTCGCCTTCCTGTCCGAGACCTTTGGCTTTTGCGGTTCCTTTTTGCTCCTATGCCTCTACGTGCTGCTGATCTTTTCGACGATTCGCGTCGCCTTTAAGTGTGAGTCGCTGTTCTTGCGCCTATCGTGTGTGGGCATCGTTGGCATGTGGGCGTTCCAGACCTTCGAAAACATCGGCATGTGCATTGGCATGATGCCGATTACCGGTATTCCGCTACCGTTTATTAGCTTCGGTTCGTCTTCGATGATGATTCAGCTGCTGACGGTGGGTATCGTACAATCCATATGGCGGCATCGTTCGGGCGCCGCGTAACCGCTGGAGGGGTTTGCTATGAAAATTCCCGTAGATAAGCTGACCCGCGCTTTTAAGATGGGCGCGTCCGTTAAGAAGGATTCCGATACGCCGGTGCGCGTCTCGGTCTATTTGGATTCGTCCGCCTCGCGCTTTCTGGCCGAGACGGTGCGTGACGCCTTTGTGCCGCAGACGACCTCGGGCATTGTGCGCGTCGAGCGTCTGGGGGAGGAGCGAATTGCTCCAAAGACCGATACCGATGTGGTACTGGTGCTCTCGTGCGGTTCCGACCGCTTGGAGAGTGCCGTGCAGGAGCTCGTGATCGCCGGCGCGCCCGTGTGCGTGCTTGCCGAGTCTGCTGTGGAGGTGCCGTTTATCGAGGAGTCCACGCCCATGCTCGGCGTGGTGGCGGCAACCGATAAGACGTATCTGCTCGAGACGCTTGCCCGCTGGATTCTCGATCGCACCGAAAAGGAAACGGCTTTTGCGGCGAACTTTGCCTTCATGCGCATCGCGGCGGCCAATCGTATCATCACCTCGTGCGCGCTCACTAATATGGCGACCGGTGCGCTGGTGTTTTTGCCGGGCGCCGATTATCCCGTTATGGCGCTGGCGCAGGTGGGCATGCTCTTTGAGCTCGCTGCCGTCTTTGGACGCGGCATTAAGCCTGAGCGCGGCTACGAGGTCGCGGGCGTGCTTGTCGGCGGTCTTGTGATCCGCGCGGTCACCCGCGCGCTCGTCAAGCAGACGCCGCATATTGGGTTTGCCGTCAAGGCGCTCACTGCTGCCGCGGGCACCTATGGCATGGGTCGTGCGCTCGTTTCGCTCTACGAACGCGATGTCGACTACAGCCGTGCCAACGAGGTGGTTACTGCCACGTTCTCCCGCGTTCGCGATCTGGTGACCACGGTCGCGGGCGCTACCCGTCCTATGGCGTCCTATCAGGACGCATCAGATCTCGCTGCTTAGGGGTTTTCCGTTGCGCGTTCCGTATCAAGACTGCTTTCATTTAATTGAGCCGCTGCTCGCCAAGGTCGAAAAGCCGAGTCGCTATATCGATCACGAGTGGGGCACGCTTTCCAAGGCCGATGCCGACTACCGTTGCTGCCTGATCTACCCGGATGTGTACGAGGTTGGTCTGCCCAACCAGGGTATCGCCATCCTCTACAACATCCTTAACCAGGCCGAGGGCATCTCCTGCGAGCGTGGCTATGTGCCGTGGCCCGATATGGGTGACGCTATGCGCGAGGCAGGCATTCCGCTGCTCTCGCTCGAGGGTGCAGCGCCGGTCGCTTCGTTTGATATCGTCGGCCTGCATGTGCCGCACGAGATGGCGGTGACGAACTTCCTCGAGGCGCTCGACCTCGCTGGCATTCCGCTGTTAGCGGCCGACCGAGGTGAAGACGACCCCATCATCATCGCCGGCGGCCCCTCGGTGTACAACCCCGAGCCGTACGCGGCCTTCTTCGATGCCATCCTCATCGGCGAGGGCGAGGAATCGCTGCTCGAGACCTGCCAGCTGCATCGCCGCCTGCGTGACGAAGGAGTCCCGCGCGCGCAGATTGTTGAGCAGCTTGCATCCATTGCCGGCAACTACGTGCCGTCGCTCTATGAGGTTCGTCACGACGAGCCCTGCTCGCCGCATGGCTACACCGTGCCGCGTGAGGGCAAGGACGCTCCGGCCGTGGTCTACAAGCGCGTCGTCGAGGATTTCGGCGCCACGAATCCGCTGTCGCAGTCGTGTGTACCCTATGCGCAGCTGGTTCACGACCGCCTGTCTATCGAGATCCTGCGTGGCTGCGCCCGCGGCTGTCGTTTTTGCCAGGCCGGCATGACGTATCGCCCGGTGCGCGAGCGCTCGGCCGACCAGATCGTCTCGTCGGTGATTCAGGGTCTGGAAAAGACCGGCTATGACGAGGTGTCGCTGACCTCGCTCTCCACGACCGACCACTCCTGCATTCGCGACGTGCTCGGCAGGCTCAACCGTCGCCTGGAGGATACGGGTATTCGCGTGTCTATTCCATCGCAGCGCCTGGATTCGTTTGGCGTGGATATGGCCGAGTCGGTCGCCGGCGAAAAGAAGGGCGGCCTGACGTTCGCACCCGAGGCCGGCAGCCAGCGCATGCGCGACATCATTAACAAGAACGTGACCGAGGAGGACCTGGACCGTGCGGCCAAGGCGGCCTTCGAGGCCGGCTGGAACCGCATGAAGCTCTACTTTATGATGGGCCTTCCCGGCGAGCGCGACGAGGACATCGTGGCCATCGCCAATCTGGCCGATCACGTGCTGGAGCTCGGTCGTTCTGTGGTGCCCAAGGCTCGTCGCGGCTCGATCTCGGTGTCCATCTCGGTTTCGGTGTTTATCCCCAAGGCTGCCACGCCGTTCCAGTGGTGCCCGCAGCTCGACTACGACGACGTCAAGCGTCGCCAGAAGCTGCTTATCACGAGCGTTCGCAACCGTGCCGTCCGCGTGCATTACCACGATGCCGAGACCTCGCTCATCGAGGCCGCGCTCTCCCGCGCCGGTCGTGACATGACGCCCGTCATCATCGATGCTTGGCGCTCGGGGTCTCGCTTTGACGCCTGGGTAGAGCATTTCTCGCTCGATAACTGGAAGGAGGCTGCTGCCAAAAACGGCATCGACCTCAATGAGCTTGTGCACCTGCCCTACGAGTTGGACTGGCGTCTGCCGTGGGAGCATGTGAGCCCCGGCTGCACGCGCGGCTTCCTCGAGCGCGAGTACCGTCGCTCGCTCGAGGGTGTCACGACTCCCGACTGCACTCGCACGTCGTGCACCGGCTGCGGAATCTGCCCCACGCTCCACGCCAAGAATGTATTGATGGGTGATCGCGCATGAGTGAGCGCCTGACCGACAACCCCACGCTCTTTAGACTTCGTGTTCGCTATGGCAAGCGCGATCGCCTTAAGTACCTGGGCCATCTCGAAGTAATCCATACCATTGAGCGCATCGTGCGCCGTGCGGGACTTCCCTATGCCGTCACGCAGGGCTTCTCTCCGCACATGCGAGTGGGCTTCTCTTCGGCGCTACCGGTGGGTACGTCGTCGATCTGCGAGTGGTATGACCTGTTTATGACCGAGTTCGTGGCGCTCGACGAGGCGTTTGGGCGCCTGGCTGCGGCGTCTCCGGCCGATCTGGCGCCCATCGAGGCGGCGTATATCGACGTGCGCACGCCGGCGTTGACGGCGCAACTCACGCGTCTGTCGTATCGCATCGACCTGCACTTGGATCCCGAGGCGCCCGTAAGCGCCGACGAGGTGCGTCGTGCGATCGACACGCTGCGCGCGGACCATGGCATCGACTACGCGCGCGGCAAAAAGAGCAAGCGCTTGGATTTGGATCACACGCTCGTGGGCTATGAGCTCACGGCGGGGGAGCGCCCGGACCATTTGGTGCTCATGCTCGACACCCATGCCGACAACGAGGGCTCCATGCGTCCGGAAATTTTGCTTTCTGCTGCTGATGTTTTGTTGCAGGGCTTGACCCCGGGCGTGGATGCACCTATTGTTTCCACCGGTATGCAAGACCTCGTGACCATCTGCTCCTACGATGTCGAGCGTCAGAATCAAGCATGCGAGGACGACGAGGGCCGACTCGTCAGCCCCATACCTGTGCGAACTTGTGGATTTGCTCCACATACTCGTTGACGGGGGTATTTTCGCCTGCTACTATATTCGACTGTTGCACTAACTGATGCATGAAGGGCAAGTAAACATGTACGCAATCGTTAACACGGGCGGCAAGCAGTACAAGGTCGCCACCGACGATGTCATCACCGTCGAGAAGATCGAGGGCAATGAGGGCGACAAGGTCACCCTGCCGGTCATCTTCCTCAACGATGGTAAGAAGATCGTCACCGATCCCGACAAGCTGGCCAAGGCCAAGGTTACCGCTCAGATCGTTGAGCAGTTCAAGGGCGAGAAGCAGCTGGTCTTCAAGTTCCACAAGCGCAAGCGCTATCGTCGTCTGAAGGGTCACCGTCAGCAGCTCACCAAGCTGAAGATCGTGAAGGTCCAGGCTACGTCCCGCGCCAAGAAGGCTGTCAAGGCAGAGGCCGAGGCTGTTGCCGAGGCTCCCGTCGCCGAGTAGATTACACTCGTAACGAAAGAGTAGGTATACACAATGGCACACAAAAAAGGACTCGGTTCCTCCCGTAATGGCCGTGACTCCCGCGGTCAGCGCCTTGGCACGAAGCGCTATGCCGGCCAGACGGTAACCACGGGCACGATTCTCGTCCGTCAGCACGGCACTCACATCCACCCGGGTGAGAACGTTGGCCGTGGCAAGGACGACACGCTGTTCGCGCTGGTCGACGGTACCGTTGAGTTCCACAAGGGTATCAAGCACAGGGTCAGCGTACGCCCGCTCGCGAACGCGTAATTCACCCTTCATAGAGCACATATGTGGGAGGCACTTGAGTTTTAGGATTCAAGGGTCTCCCTCTTTTTGTAGGAGGCGATTCTGTTGTCACAGTTCACCGATATCAGCCGCATTAACGTGTGCGGCGGCGACGGCGGAGCCGGATGCATGTCGTTTAGGCGCGAGGCATTTGTCCCCAAGGGCGGCCCCGATGGCGGCGACGGCGGTCGTGGCGGCAATGTCGTCATCCAGGCCGATGCTCAGCTGTCTTCGTTGATCGATTACCGCTTTAAGCATCACTTCCGCGCCGAACGCGGCACGCACGGGCAGGGTGCCCGTCGTAACGGTAAGAGCGGCGAGGACCTTATTCTTAAGGTTCCCATGGGTACCGTGGTGCGCGAGCTCGACCCCGAGACGCAGACCCCGATGTTCGAGATTGCCGATCTGGTGCATGATGGCGAGCGCGTTGTCGTGGCGCCCGGCGGTGCCGGTGGCCTGGGCAACACGCACTTTGTGACGTCGGTGCGCCGCGCGCCCGCGTTCGCTCAGCTGGGCGAACCGGCCGAGGAGCATTGGATTGAGCTTGAGATGAAGCTTATGGCCGATGCTGCGCTCGTGGGCTTTCCCTCGGTGGGTAAGTCTTCGCTCATCGCGCGCATGAGTGCCGCCCGTCCCAAGATCGCCGACTATCCGTTTACCACGCTCGTGCCGAACCTCGGCATGGTGCGTGCCGGTGAGTATTCTTACGTCGTTGCCGACGTTCCTGGTTTGATCGAGGGCGCGAGCGAGGGCAAGGGCCTGGGCCACCAGTTCCTGCGCCACATCGAGCGTACGGCGCTGATCATGCATGTCGTCGACATGACGGGCGGTTTTGAGGATCGCGACCCGGTTGAGGATTACCGCATCATCAACCGTGAGCTCGAGCAGTATGGCGCCGAGCTTTCGGAGCGTCCGCAGATCGTCGTCGCCAACAAGTGCGATGCGCCGGGCACGGCCGACAAGATTGCCGACCTTAAGCGCGCCGCGCTCGACGATGGACATATGTTCTTTGCCGTGTCCGCCGTGACGGGCGCCGGCCTCAACACGCTGATGCTTGCCGTGGGCGAGCAGGTGGCTAAGCTGCGCGCCGAGCTGGCGGTCTCCGATGAGCCTGTCGATCTTCGCGACGAGGAGTGGGAGCGCCGTCGCCTGCAGCGCGAGAAGCGTTTCCGCATTGTTCAGGAAGAGCCCGGTGCCTTCCGCGTGGTCGGTCGCGCCATCGAGCGCATGGTTATTCAGACCGACTGGGAAAACGAGGAAGCCGTCATCTACCTGCAGCACAAGTTTGCGCGCATGGGTGTTGACGACGCGCTCGAGAAGGCCGGCTGCCGTGCGGGCGACGAGGTCCGCATTTGCCAGCGCGCCTTTGACTTTGAGGGCGCCGAGGACTTCTCGGAGTACGAGGAGCTCGAGGACGCTGGCGAGGACGTTGCCGTTGAGGCCCTTGACGTGACCGATGCTCCGGATGAGGGCGTCGAGGTTGTCGATGCGGCGGATGCCGCGGACGATGCCGAGACCTCGGAGGGCGAGTAAGCCATGTCGCTGCGCGGTGGAATCGGTTTGCCCGAGCTGCCCATAAAAGAGGGCAAAGAGTTTCGGCTTGGCATTATGGGCGGCACCTTCGACCCGATTCATTACGGGCACTTGGTGACTGCCGAGCAGGCGCGCGAGTCGCTCGACTTGGACGCTGTGCTCTTTATGCCGGCCGGCTCTCCTGCCTTTAAACTCGACAAACCGGTGACGCCTGCTGAGGACCGTTATGCCATGACGGTCCTCGCCACCGCCGCGAACCCGGCCTTTTTGGCGAGCCGGTTCGAGATTGACCGTCCGGGTGTAACCTATACGGCCGATACGCTTCATGCCCTTCGCGATTTTTACCCGCCGCAGGTAAAGCTCTACTTTATTACGGGCGCCGATGCGATTATCGATATTGTGACCTGGCATGATGCCGAACGAATCGCTGAGCTTGCTACCTTTATTGCGGCGACGCGACCGGGCTTTGATATCGATACGGCGCGTGCCCGAATCAAAGAGTCGGGGCTGCCGTTCGACGTGCGCTATATTCAGATTCCGGCGCTGGCGATCAGCTCGACGAACATTCGTAAGCGAGTTGCCCGCGGCATGAGCGTGCGCTATCTTACGAGCGAGTCCGTGCTCGGCTACATTCGCAAGCGCAGGCTATATGCCGATTTGGGCCAAGAAGATTTTGAGTGATGGGGGCTACGTTGTCGGTAGAGGATCAGTTTGAGGGCGATGAGCGCGCGCTGCTCAAGCGCATTCAAGAGCTGCTCGATGTTCGCATGAAAGATAAGCACAAGCGCTATGTGCATTCGCTGGGTGTTGCCGAGACCGCACTTCATCTGGCCGAGGTCTACGGCGTTGACCGCTTTGATGCGGCTGCCGCCGGCTTAATTCACGACTGGGACAAGGTTCTTTCCGATGACGAGCTCGTGGCCCGCGCGCTTCACTATGGCATCAAGGTTGCCGGCTCTCCTTCCGCCGCGACGCCGCTTTTGCATGGCCCTGTTGCCGCCTATGAGCTTCCGCAGCTTTTTCCCGCGCTGTCACCGGCCGTTTTCCAGGCTGTCGACCGTCACACCGTGGGTGCCTGCGACATGACGCCGCTCGATATGGTGGTCTTTGTGGCAGATGCCATCGAGCCCAACCGTCACGGCGACTATGCCCATGCGCTGCGCAAGATGGTGGGGAAGTTCTCGCTCGATGAGTTGTTCTTCTCCTGTTTTGCGCAGGGTCTGGTCTATGTGATCCAGTCCGGGCGCTATCTTTATCCCACGGCTATTACGATTTACAACCATTACGCCCAGCTGCGCTAGCTCGGGTGTGTCTAGAAAGAGGTATTCCATGGCCGACGAGACCATGACTGACGAGCAGATTCTTGAAGGTGTGGAGCACAAGAGTTTCGTTGCCACGTCCGACCGCACCGCCGCCTCGCTGTCCGCGAGCGGTGTCGCCGCCGAGGATGTCGCCCGCGCCGCCGCGCAGGCCGCCTACGACAAGAAGGGCGAGGACGTGCAGGTGCTCGACCTGACCGAGCTTTCCGACGTGTGCGACTACTTTGTGCTTGCCACCGGTACCAACAACCGCCAGGTCGATTCGATTGTCGACGAGATCGAGGAGAAGGTTGCCGAGGCTTGCGGCGAGCATCCGTTCTCCATCGAGGGCCGCGAGCAGAAGACCTGGATGCTCATGGACTACGGCTCGGTTGTCGTCCACGTCTTCACTCCCGAAGCCCGCGACTTTTACCGCCTAGAAAAGCTCTGGGGTGACGCCCCCCAGCTCCCCCTCGACCTCCTCTAGTGGCTCATTTGATATGGGGCTTTTAGCTAGCCTCGCGCATTTCGCCGGGCAGTTGCGGTTTTCCGCACCTGCCCGGCTTTCTTTTTGCCCAAAGGCGGTTAATCGTCGAAGCGGGATTGGCGGCCGAAAGATAGGGCGGTGTCGCCGAACTTGTCTCGGACGGCATCGATCGCGACGGAGAGGTCGCGACGGTCGCTTGATTGGGCTCCGCGGTCGTCGACTTCGCAGAACAGGTCGGTCTGGATGCCGCCCTGATGGTCAAAGTCGCTCATGCCGATGCCTGCTAAGCGAACATGCATGCCTTCCTGCCAGATGTTGTCGAGCAGTTCGAGCGCAACCGCCACAAAGATATTCTCGTCGTCGGTGGGGTGGGGAAGCCGCCGCTGCGCCGTGCGTCCGCTGCCATACGAATACTTAAGCTTGAGCGTTACCGTGCCGCCCGTCAGTCCCTGACGGCGCAGGCGGCGTCCAACCGACTCTCCCAACAGCGCAATCGCCGCTTCGATGTCCCCACGCTCAGTCAAATCTTTCGCAAAGGTGCGCTCATTGCTCACGGATTTAACCTCGCGTTCCTCTTCCAGGCTGGTGACCTCGGATACTTCGAGCCCCAAAGCACGTTGACGCATGCGCTCGCCATTCACGCCAAAGATTGCAGCCAGGGTGGACTCTGGCGCGCGTGAAAGCTCGCCGAGCGTATAGACGCGCATGCGACGCAGTCGCTCCTCGGCCGAGCGCCCGATGCCGCTCATGGCAGATACCGGCAGCGCGGCCAAAAAGCGCTGCTCGGTTCCGGGGCGCACGATGGTCAGCCCAAACGGCTTATCCCGCTCGCTTGCGATCTTTGCGACCGTCTTGTTGCAGCCCACGCCAATGGAACAGGTCACTCCCAGCGCTGCCACGCGGTCGCTTATGCGCCGTGCAACCAGCAGCGGGTCCTCGGGCGCAAAACGACCCGGTGTGATATCGATAAAGGCTTCGTCGATGGATACGCGCTCAACGCGCGGCGTCTCTTCGGCAAGAATCGCCATGACCTGCGCGCTCACCTCGCGGTAGCGATCAAAGTGCCCATGCGTCCAAATGGCCTGCGGACAGAGGCGCCGTGCCTCGGCCGAGGGCATGGCGGAGTGCACGCCAAAGCGACGCGCCTCGTATGAGCAGGTGGACACAACGCCGCGGGAATCGGCATCGCCACCCACGATGAGTGGCTTGCCGCGCCACTCGGGATGGTCGAGCATTTCCACGCTCGCAAAAAACGCATCGAGATCCATGAGGCCCACCGCCGGCCCCGTCCAGGGCGGCGGCGTGACGCCCGCAGCATCTTCATAACCGTATGTATGTTCGCGTCTTTTCATGGCATGAGTATACCGCGCAGCTCATGTGGGGTGCGTGGATGTGCTTGCAAATCGCGAATTCTTGTCTAAGATATGGATTTGCCTTCGACTACACCGAAGAAGTTGGTCTCACGGACTTCACCTGCCCGCGTCGATGGCGTATTATGTTCAACTGTTTGTTTGTAGTTGCAGCCTAAAGCTGCTTGGTTGGAGGAGTTTCCTTTGGCAGTCAAGATTCGCCTTGCTCGTCACGGCGCTAAGAAGCGTCCGTACTACCGTGTCGTCGTCGCCGATTCCCGCGCCCCGCGTGACGGTCGTATCATCGAGGAGGTTGGCCGCTACAACCCGATGACCGCCCCCAAGACCATCAACCTCGACCTCGAGAAGATCGCCGACTGGCAGTCCAAGGGCGCTCAGCTCACCGACGCCGTCGCCGCTCTGGTCAAGGCCGCCAACGAGGGCGAGAAGACCGAGACCGTCGTCAAGAAGTCCAAGAAGCAGCTCGCCAAAGAGGCCGAGGCCGCTAAGGCTGCCGCTGAGGCCGCTGAGGGCGCCGAGGAGTAAATCGTGCCTGAGGTTGACGCTGCACAGCTCGAGGGTGAGGCAATGCTCTCAGATCGCATCGCCGATCTCGTCGAATATCTCGTTGTTCAGATCGTCGACGACCCGGATTCCGTGAGCCTTGAGGTCATCGATGGTGACGACGCCTCTACGATCGAGGTTTCGGTCGCCGAGGATGACGTCGCTAAGGTCATCGGCCGTCGTGGCCGTACGATCAAGGCCATTCGCACGCTCGCCCGTGCACTGGCCGCTCGCCTCGACACTGCTGTCGAGGTAGAGGTTCTGGGCTAGGACCTTGAGGTCCCAGTACAAAAACATCGCCCGTGTGGTCAAGCCGCACGGAAGGAAGGGGGAGGTCCTCGCGCAGCCGCTGCGGGGGCTTCCTTCTGTATTAGAGCCGGGTATGCGCGTCGCCCTGACGCCGCCGGCGCTCAAGCGCGACCGCTTTTGCACGGTCGTGTCCGTCACCGATACGGGCGATGGCGATCTGGTCTCGTTTGAGGGCATTGACGACTTGACGGCCGCCGAGGGCATCACGGGATGCTATGTGTTGGCAAATCGTGACGATTTTGAGCTCGATTCACTCGACGCCGCCTATTCCGACCTGATGGGTCGCGAGGTGGTCGACGAGCGCTTCGGTTCACTCGGTACGATTGTCGAGATCATGTCGACGCCCGCTAACGATGTTTGGGTTGTCGAGGGCGATCGGTACGGCGAGGTACTGATTCCCGTGATCGAGCAGGTTGTGCTCGATCTTCCCGACACAGGAACAATTTCCGTCCACGTTATGGACGGCCTGATCGATATGGACAAGTAGGGAGGACAACATGCTGATTGAGACCCTTTCGGTCTTTCCCGAGATGTTTGAGCCCGTCATGTCCACATCGATTTTGGGCCGCGCCCGCAAGGCCGGCCTTTTTGATTTTAAGGCGTATAACCTGCGCGACTGGACGCACGACCGCCATCGTACCGTCGATGACGAGCCGTACGGCGGCGGGCAGGGCATGCTCATGAAGGTCGAGCCTATCGCCGAGGCCATCGAGGCCATTAGCGCGGAGGGCCCCAAGCCGACGGTGGTGTTCTTCACCCCGTGCGGCGAGCCTTTTACGCAGCATGTGGCCGAGCGCCTGCTCAAAAGCGAGCGCCTGCTGTTTGTGTGCAGCCGTTACGAAGGTGTCGACGAGCGTGCCTATGCGTATGCCGACGAGCGCCTGTCGATCGGCGATTACGTGCTCACGGGCGGCGAGCTTCCCGCTATGGTCGTTGCCGATGCCGTCGTACGCCTGATCCCCGGCGCCCTTGGTGATGAGATGAGCAACGTCGACGAGTCGTTCTCGACCGCCGAGGACGGAGGCCTGCTCGAGTACGCGCAGTACACCCGTCCCGCCGAGTTCAACGGCGAGGGCGTGCCTCCGGTGCTTGTGAGCGGCGATCACGCCAAGGTCGATGCCTGGCGTCGCAAGAACGCCATCGAGCGCACCTGCCGCTGGCGTCCGGACTTGATCGAGACGGCGCGGCTCACGCCCGAGGAGCGCGCTTACGCGCAGGTGATCCTTGACGCTTCGTATTCGCAGAGCGAGGAGTGAGTATGGTTCCTACGCAACATTCCGCGTTGAGGGGCGCTTTTGAGTGGATCGCGGTCATCGCGATCGCACTGGTCGCCACCTTCTTGATTCGCTCGTTTGTGGTCGAGCCCTTTGTAGTGCCCACCGGTTCCATGGAGGACACGATCGAGATCGGCGATCAGATTCTGGCGCAGAAGGTGACGCTCGAACTCGGACAGCCCGTCAAACAGGGCGATATCGTGGTGTTTCACAACCCCGATGCCACATCCGAGCATGACGTGCTGGTAAAGCGCGTCATCGCCACGGCCGGCCAGACGGTCGACCTTCAGGACGGCAAGGTCGTCGTTGACGGCCAGGCGCTCGACGAGGACTATACGACGGGCATGAGCTGGCCGCTTTCGGTCCAAGCGCCTGGCGCCCAGGTGAGTTATCCCTACACCGTTCCCGACGGGTGCGTGTGGGTGATGGGCGACAACCGCGAAAACTCTGCCGACTCGCGCTACTTTGGTCCCGTCGATCGCTCTGATTTGATCGCTGTGGCGCTTGTGCGCTACTGGCCGCTCAACCGCATCGGCGCTATCGACTAAAAACCGCTATAGTACAGTACCTAACCGTGTAATCGTTTCGACGAGGGGATATTAGAGGCATGAACGCTTCATCGCTTTCCTTCCAAGACATCATCCTGCGCCTCCAGCAGTACTGGGGCGAGCAGGGCTGCGTCATTATGCAGCCCTATGACTCCGAGGTCGGTGCCGGTACCTTCCATACCGCGACCACGCTGCGCTCGCTCGGTCCCGCCGAGTGGCGCACCTGCTATGCGCAGCCTTGCCGCCGTCCCGCCGACGGCCGCTACGGCGAGAACCCTAACCGCATGCAGCACTACTATCAGTTCCAGGTGCTCATCAAGCCGTCGCCGGTCAACGCCCAGGAGCTCTACCTGGGTTCGCTGGCCGCCATTGGCCTGGACCCCAACGACCATGACGTCCGCTTTGTCGAGGACGACTGGGAGAGCCCGACCCTGGGCGCCTGGGGCCTTGGCTGGGAGGTCTGGCTCAACGGCATGGAGGTCACGCAGTTTACGTACTTCCAGCAGGTGGGCGGTATCGAGGTCGACCCCGTGCCCGTCGAGATTACCTATGGCCTGGAGCGTATCGCCATGTACGCCCAGGGCGTCAACTCGGTCTACGATCTGGTGTGGAGCTACCTGCCCGATGGCACGCCCATGACCTACGGCGACGTGTTCCTCGAGAACGAGCGCGAATTCAGTGCCTATAACTTTGAGGTCGCCAACGTCGAGATGATGCGTCAGAAGTTTGACGACTACGAGGCCGAGTGCCATTCCTGCCTGGAGCGCAAGCTGCCGTTGCCCGCATACGACTGCGTCATGAAGTGCAGCCACGCTTTCAATCTGCTCGATGCCCGCGGCGCTCTGTCTGCGGTCGAGCGTGCCAACTACATCCTGCGTGTCCGCGCCGTCGCCAAGGCGTGCTGCGAGGCCTATATGGCCGAGGTCGCCGGAGTCAACGAGAATGCCAACCAGGAAGGCGAGGTGGCGTAAGCCATGGCAGACGCTAAGGATTTCCTGTTTGAGATCGGTACGGAGGAAATGCCCTCCGCACCGCTGAACAATGCCGTCAAGCAGCTTGGCACCATGATCGCCAAGGGTCTCGACGAGGCCGGTCTGGCCCACGGCGAGGTCCGCGTGATCTCGAGTCCGCGTCGTTTGGCTGCACTCGTGGCCGACGTCGCCACCGCGACCGATGAGGTTCACGAGGTCAAGCGTGGCCCCGCGGCCAACATTGCCTTCGACGCGGACGGTAACACCACCAAGGCCGCCCAGGGCTTCGCCCGTAAGTTCGGTGTGGCTGCCGAGGATCTGGTCCGTCGCGAGGACACCGACGGTCGTGAGTACGTCTTTGCCGAGAAGAACATTCCTTCCGCTCCGGCTACTCCGATCCTGACGGCCCTGTGCGAGAAGACCATCGCCGGCCTGCAGTGGCCCAACTACCGCTCCCAGCGCTGGGGCCACGAGCACGCGACGTTCGTGCGTCCGGTCCGCTGGATCTGCTGCCTTTTGGGCGAGGACGTCGTGCCCGTCACCTTTGCTGACGTGACGAGCGGCAACACCACGCGCGGTCATCGCGTCTTGGGCGCCGGCGACCATGTTGTCGCCAGCCCCGCCGTCTACGAGCAGGTGCTCGAGGACGCCGGCGTGCTTTCTGCCGAGCGTCGTCGTGAGGCCATCCTTGCCGGCATCGCCGAGGTCGAGGCTGTTCGCCCCGGCTGCCATGTTGATACGCCCAAGAAGGTCTTTGAGGAGGTCATCAACCTCTGCGAGTGGCCGACGGTGCTCGTCGGTACCTTCGACGAGGAGTTCCTCAAGGTCCCGCACGAGATTATCTGCGAGTCCATGCTCACCAACCAGCGCTACTTCCCGATCTATGACGGCGAGGGCAAGCTCACGCGTGAGTTCGTGGTCGTTTCCAACAGCAAGCCCGAGAACGCCGATCGCGTGATTGACGGCAACGAGCGCGTCGTGCGCGCCCGTCTGGACGACGCCAAGTTCTTCTACGAGGAGGATCTGAAGATCTCCCTCGACGAGTTCCGTGAGCGCCTGGCCAAGGTCGCCTTCCAGGAGAAGCTCGGCAGCGTGCTTGCCAAGTCCGAGCGTATTGAGCAGCTCGCGCTCGCTATTGCCCGCGAGGCTCACCTGGGTGCTCACCTGGCAGCCGACGCTGCTCGCGCCGCACACCTGTGCAAGGCAGACCTGGTGTCCAACGCCGTCGTCGAGTTCACGAGCCAGCAGGGCATGATGGGCGGTTACTACGCCGCCGCGATGGGGGAGAACGACGAGGTCGCTCATGCTATTCGCGATCACTATCGTCCCCGCTTTGCCGGTGACGAGCTGCCCGAGGGCACCGCTGGCTGCATCGTGGCCTGCGCCGACAAGCTCGATACCATCGCCGGTATCTTTGCCATCGGCGAGCCCCCGACCGGCTCCTCCGACCCCTACGCGCTGCGTCGCGCCGCCATCGGCATCATCAACATCCTGCGCGACCGCCTGCCGATCGACCCCACGTCGCTCATCGACTTCGCCCTCGAGCTCTACAGTGAGCAGGGCATTGAGTTCGAACCCGCCGAGGTCGCCCAACAGGTTCGCGACTTCTTCCACGGCCGCCTTGTGAGCATGGCCCGCGACGAAAAGATCCCGGCCGATACCGTTGCCGCCGTCTCCGCGGTGCACATCATCGCCCCGTCCGTCTTCTTCGCCCGCTGCGCCGCGCTCGACGAGGCCCGCAAGAACGACGCCGAGACGTTCGACAACCTGGCGACCGCCTATGCTCGCGCCGCGCACATCTCCAAGCCCGAGCTGGGTGCGGAGTACGACCGCAGCCTGATGGGCGAGGTCGAGCTCGCGCTCGCCGACGCCTCCGAGGCTGCTCAGACCGCTGTCGATGCCGCCCTTGCTGCCGAGGACTACCCGGCCGCATTTGCCGCCCTCGCCGCCCTGCGCGCGCCCATCGACCGTTTCTTCGACGAGGTCATGGTCATGGACAAGGACGAGCAGCTTCGCGATAATCGCCTTAAGCTGCTCAACCGCTTCGAGGCCGTTTTCTCCGGCATCGCCAACATCGGTGAGCTTGCCCGCAAAAAGTAAGCCAGCCTGCGCGTAAGCGCAAAAGGAGCCCCGCATGGATTGCCCGGTCACCGCTCGTCCCACCGTTATCGTTATCTCCGACTCGCTCGGTGATACCGCTTGTGAGGTGGTGCTTGCGGCTTCCGGGCAATTTGATGAAGGGGCTTTTCATCTCTTGCGCCTGCCCAAGGTGACCTCGGTGGAGCAGGTTAAGTCGTTTGTGGGATCGCGTGTCGATGCAGGCCATCGCGATATCGCCGTGTTCCACACCATTGTCGACCCGGCGCTTCGCGCTCGCGTGCTCGATTACCTTGGCATGCTGCATATCCGTTCGGTTGACCTGATCGGTCCGACGCTCGCCGTGCTGTCGTCGCTTATCGGCGTTGCGCCCAAGGGCGTGGCTGGCGTGATTCATAAGACCGATGACCGCTATTTCCATCGCATCGAGGCTATGGAGTATTTCGTTGAGCACGATGATGGGCGCGGTTGCGATGATCTGTCGGGTGCCGATATCGTGCTGCTGGGCGTATCCCGCACGTCCAAGACGCCGCTGTCGATGTATTTGGCCTATCAGGGTTACAAGGTTGCCAATGTTCCTTTGGCTCATGGCATGGAGCCGCCGAAGTCGATTTACGAGGTCGACCCGATGCGGTTGTTTGGTCTGATTTCGACTGTCGATGTGATCTCCGGGATTCGCGATAGCCGCTTGGGCGATGATTACGCCCGTGCCGTCGCCGGCTCCTATGCCGAGCCCGAGAGTGTGCGCAGCGAGCTTGCTGAAGCCCGCGCGCTCATGAAGCGCCTGGGCTGCTTTGTTGTGCGTACCGACGGCAAAGCCATCGAGGAAAGCGCTGCCGAGATCATTGCTCACCTTGAAGAGATTCAAGAGGCAAGAGCCCGCCGTGCCGTCCGCCGCGCTCAACAAAAGTAGCTCACTTGGGACAAGGTTGTTTGGGTAGCTAATTTGGGACGGGGCTCTTTTTGCTAACCAAAGAGAATACTTGGAAATAATGCTGATAAATGGTAAAGCGATTTAGCAAAGACCATGCATCTGACCTGCATTTTCCTTGTAGTGGTATCTTCATAAGGCAACCACCTTTAGCTACCGTTTACCGCCAGTTTTAGCACGTTTACCAAACCGCGCACCCTCTGCTCAAGCCTGCCCAAAACGCGCCGTATAGTTCCCTCACGGCCCGCATCCGGTGGGTCGATTCGTTACCACGGTCGTGTGCGAGAGCGCATGGAAGGGGAAGTATCGTGAGCGATTGCAAGAGGGTTTACCGTTTTGGAACCGACGCCCAGGGCACCTGTGTCACCGAGGGCGACAAGTCCATGAACTTCGTGCTTGGTGGCAAGGGCGCTAACCTTGCCGAGATGAGCCGTATCGGCCTGCCGGTTCCCGGTGGCTTTACTATTACCTGCCAGACCTGTGTCGAGTACTCCGGTGCCGGCAACGTCTGGCCCGAAGGCGCACTCGATGAGATCGTTGCCGCCGAGGCCGACCTCGAGGCCCGCTGCGGCAAAAAGCTCGGCGACGCCTCCGATCCGCTGCTCGTGTCGGTCCGCTCGGGCGCTCCGTTCTCCATGCCCGGTATGATGGACACGGTCCTCAACCTGGGCCTCAACGACGACTCCGTTCAGGGTCTTATTGCCCAGACGCAAAACCCGCGCTTTGCTTGGGATAGCTATCGCCGCTTTATCCAGATGTTTTCCAACGTCGTCATGGGCGTTGACGCCGACCTGTTCGAGAACGCCCTGACCCAGGCCCGCCTGGTCGCCGGCGTTCGCGTCGATTCCGAGCTTTCGGCCGAGGACCTGCAGGAACTCGTCGAGACCTTCAAGGGCATCTTCTCCGAGAACGTCGAGGCTGCCCTGTATCCCGAGCTCGAGGTCGCTGACGGCAAGCCCGTCTTCCCGCACGACCCGGAGCTTCAGCTACGCCTTGCCATCCAGGCCGTCTTTGGCAGCTGGATGAACGAGCGTGCCTGCATCTACCGCAAGCAGCACGGCATTTCCGACGAGCTCGGCACCGCCGTCAACGTCCAGGCCATGGCCTTTGGCAACAAGGGCGAGACCTCTGCGACCGGCGTCGCCTTTACGCGCAACCCGGCCGACGGCACCAAGGAGTTCTATGGCGACTTTTTGGTGAATGCCCAGGGCGAGGACGTCGTCGCCGGCATCCGAAACACCGAGCCCATCGCCGACCTCAAGACCACCCCGGGCCTCGAGTCCGCAGGCGAGGAGCTCGAGCGCGTGTTCCTGACGCTCGAGGATCATTACCGCGATATGTGCGATATCGAGTTTACCATCGAGCAGGGCAAGCTCTGGATGCTCCAGACCCGCGTGGGCAAGCGCACCGCCACTGCCGCCCTGCGCATTGCTATCGAAATGGTCGAGGAGGGCCTCATCACCCGCGAGGAGGCTGTGAGCCGCATCGATCCCGCGCAGCTCGACCAGCTCCTGCACCCGCAGTTCGACGCCTCCAAGAAGTACGAGGCCCTGGCCAGCGGCCTTAACGCCAGCCCTGGTGCCGCCGTGGGCGAGGTCGTGTTCTCGAGTGATGACGCCGTCGCGCGCGCCAACGAGGGCCACAAGGTCATTCTGGTCCGCTGGGAGACCAACCCCGACGACCTGAAGGGCATGGTCGCCGCCGAGGGCATCCTGACCAGCCACGGTGGCAAGACGAGCCATGCCGCCGTTATCGCCCGCGGCATGGGTACGCCCTGCGTTTGCGGCGTTGAGCGCTTCCACATTGACGCGGCAGAGAAGGTCGTGCGCATCGAGGGCAGCGACCGCGTGCTGCGCGAGGGCGATGTCATCTCCATCGACGGCACCCAGGGTATCGTCGTCGACGGCGCGGTCGACCTGGTCTCTGCAGAGCTCACCGGCGACCTGGACACCATCCTGTCCTGGGCCGATGAGATCCGTTTGGACGAGACCTGCGGCCACGCCAACCACGTGCGCGTCAACGCCGACAACCCCGAGGATGCCGAGCTCGCGCTCGAGTTTGGCGCCGAGGCCATCGGTCTGTGCCGCACCGAGCACATGTTCCTGGGCGATCGCAAGAACATCATCCAGAGCTTTATCCTGTCTGACGATGAGGCCGTGAAGCAGCAGGCCCTGGCCGACTTGCTCAAGGTTCAGACCGAGGACTTCCTGGCGATGTTCAAGACCATGTCCGGTCGCGATGTGGTCGTCCGCCTGCTCGATCCGCCGCTTCATGAGTTCCTGGATAATCCTCGCGAGCTCGAGGTCGCCATCACCAAGAAGGAGGCCGCCGGCGCTCCCGAGGAGGAGCTCACTGCCCTGCGCGCCCGCCTGCGTCGCATTGACGGCATGGTCGAGTCCAACCCCATGCTGGGCTTGCGCGGCGTGCGCCTGTCCGTCGTCTTTGGCGATCTGCCGCTCATGCAGGTTCGCGCCGTCGCCACGGCCGCTGCCCGCCTTATCAAGGAGGGTGTCGACCCGCGCCCCGAGATCATGGTTCCGCTCGTTTCCATCACGGCCGAGCATGTCCAGACCCGCGAGGTTATCGAGTGCGTGATCGCCGAGGTTTCCGCCGAGGAAGGCGTCGAGCTCAATATTCCCGTGGGCACGATGCTCGAGCTGCCGCGTGCCTGCATGGTCGCTGACGAGATCGCCCATCATGCCGACTTCTTCTGCTTTGGCACCAACGACCTCACCCAGACGACCTTTGGCTTCTCGCGCGATGACGCCGAGGCCAAGTTCATCCCGCTGTACATGCATAAAAAGATCCTGAAAGACAACCCCTTCGAGACCATCGACGCGGCGGTGCTGGAGCTCGTGCGCTTGGCCGTCGAGAAGGGCCGCGCCACCAATCCCGACATGCACTTTGGCGTGTGCGGCGAGCACGGCGGCGACCCCAAGTCCATCAAGGGCCTGTTTAACGTGGCCGACGTGGACTACGTGTCCTGCTCGCCCTATCGCGTGCCCCTCGCGCGCCTGGCTGCCGCTCAGGCCAAGCTCGAGGCCAAGCGTTCCGCCTAACGTTTTGGGTTTAGACGCCTAGCGTAGCCCCCTTCATGCCGCCCGTCTCATTCGTGAGACGGGCGGTTATCATGTGCGGGTTTTGTCTTTTTGTCTGCGTGAAAAAATGTTCTTGCAGCAGAAACCCGCGCGTGTATACTCGAATACGTTTGTTCAACTACGTGCCGGCCAAGGTGGTACGGCACCTCTAGAAGAGTAAGGAATTGCACATGGATTACATCCGCGCAATCGAGCGTCAGCAGATCCGCGAGGACATTCCTCAGGTTCGCGTCGCCGACAACGTCAAGGTTCACTACCGCATTAAGGAAGGCGACCGCGAGCGCATTCAGGTCTTCCAGGGCGACGTCATCCGCATGGCCGGCGCCGGTGCCCGCGAGACCTTCACCGTCCGCAAGATGTCCTTCGGTGTCGGTGTTGAGCGTACCTTCCCGCTTCACAGCCCCAAGATCGCCAAGCTCGAGGTCGTTCGTCATGGTCGCGTCCGTCGCGCCAAGCTGTACTACCTCCGCGACAAGGTGGGCAAGGCTGCTCGCATCCCCGAGAAGCGCTAAGAAGATCGCAGCGTCTGTCCACTCGTTTGGACACAAGGGTCACCTTCGGGTGGCCCTTCTTTTTATCTGATTTGCATGCAAGGAGGGCCTGGTATGGCCAACATGACGAGCTCGGTTTCGGCATCGCAGGTTGCCGGCGAGCTGGCGAGCGCCACGTTCGAGGAGATTCCCGCCCTCGTGGAGCATTATCGCGAGGATCCGCGCCAGCAGGTTATCAAGGCTTGTGAGCGTGCCCTTAAGCGCCATGCCAAGGAGCTTGCCGAGCGCGAACGTGTTAACGATATGTACGAGCTCATGCATGAGCTCGGTGGCGATGGGGTGGTCGTGGGCGTCGACGAGGTGGGCCGCGGATCGGTGGCCGGTCCTTTGACGGTATGCGCCGTCTGTCTTCCTATGGAGCCGCGCGTCTGGGGTATCAACGATTCCAAAAAGCTCACGCCCGCGCGCCGCGAGTTGCTCTCAGTGAAGATTGCCGAGGTGGCGACGGCGATCGGTTTTTGCCATATCGCGCCGAAGGATATCGATGAAATGGGCATGGCCCGTGCTATCCGTACTGCCGTTGCGGGCGCCGTGGCCGATACGGGACTTGAGCCCGACTGCGTCCTCATGGATGGTAACCCCTTGGGCGCCGTTCCTAACGAGCGCGATGTGGTGAAGGGCGATGCCAAAATCGCCTGCATCGCCGCGGCGTCCATCATGGCCAAGGTCACGCGTGACGAGATGATGGTCGAGTACGACGCCGAGTATCCCGAGTACCATCTGGCCGAGTCGAAGGGCTATGCAAGCCCCGAGCATATCGAGGCCATTCGCAAACATGGACTTTGTCCACTGCACCGCGTGAGCTTTTGCGGAAACTTTCTGCAGACTGAGCGCCTTTTCTAGGTCAATTGTGGAGACAGGGACCTCTGGGGTTTTATAAACTTGCTGGTAACGGGCCGTATGCAACACCATTGCTGCGTACGGCCCGTTTTTTGACGGCATTTGGTCAGCTTTTGGTTTGCTTCCGGTACTTACCCGCATGAAAGGTGCCCTCATCATCGGGGCAATGCAGCGTGCGGGAAAGGAGACCCCATGAGTGCCGCAAGCAAAAAGAGCAAGACGCAGCAGCTCAAGGAGCGTTGGGAAAACGGCGAGCTCGACTGCGGGGCGATGACGCCCGAGTTTATCAAGGGACTCAGTCCCCGCGAGCTGGGCATGCTGGGCGAGCTGATCACCATCGACTACTTTAACGAACGCGGCTACACCTTGCTGGAGCAGGGTTATCGTTGCACCGAGGGCGAGGCCGATCTGGTGCTGCTCGATGAGCTCGACGATGTCGTGGTGATGGCCGAGGTCAAGACCAGACGCGTCGCACTGGATTGCAACACGCGGGTCTTTCCCGAGGAGGCCGTGGACGCTCAAAAGCAACGCCGCTACCGCCGCATCGCAAGCTGCTATCTTATGGAGCATTATCCGCTCAAGGCGATTCGCTTCGATGCCGTGGGTGTCACCATTCGCGGCGGGCATATCGCCGAGATCGAGCATCAGTACAACGCGTTCGATTGGCAGGTGTCGTGATGGCGTTCGAGACGTTTGCCGTTCACGCGGCCTGCATCCGTGGCGTCGAGGCGATTCACGTCACGGTCGAGGTCTCGCTTGCCGGTGGCGTTCCGGGCATTCAGATGCTCGGTATTCCGAGTATGGAGGTGATGGAGTCACGCGGTCGTATTCGCTGCGCGATGCGCTCCGCCGGGTTCGAGATCCCACGCTCGGGCATTACGGTCAACCTAGCGCCCGGTGATATTCGCAAGACCGGTAGCGGCTTTGATTTGCCCATCGCCATCGCGGTTCTGGCGGCCGATGGGCAGATTCCCCGCGACAACCTCGATCGCTGCCTTATCGCCGGCGAGCTC
Organism: Collinsella sp. AM20-15AC; assembly: GCF_003471405.1. Classification (NCBI taxonomy): domain Bacteria; kingdom Bacillati; phylum Actinomycetota; class Coriobacteriia; order Coriobacteriales; family Coriobacteriaceae; genus Collinsella; species Collinsella sp. AM20-15AC. The sequence goes on along the minus strand of NZ_QRJA01000007.1, from coordinate 49,429 downwards.
GGCTTGGACGGTACGGTGCTTCCTGTCAAGGGCGAGGTGGCGTTTCAGCTATTGGCGCGTGATATGGGGCTGTCCTTTATCGCCGGCAGGTCCGATCAGCATGTGCCGCTTGCGGGCGTGGATTGTGGATTCATCGATCATTTGTCTCAGCTTGCCCATGGCATGGGCGATGCCGCGCGGCACTACTTGGATTCTGAAGTGCTCGAGGCGACCTTTGAGCCCGAGCTCGACTATGCCGACGTGCTAGGGCAGGAGGTTGCCAAACGCGGCATGGCGCTTGCGGCGGCAGGAGAACTCGGTTTGCTTATGATCGGGTCCCCGGGATCGGGCAAGACGATGCTCGCGCGTCGTATGACCGGCATCCTGCCCGAGCTTTCCGTTGAGGATCAACAGGAGGCGCTGTGCATCCATTCGGTTTTGGGTGAGAACATTGATGGCTTGTTGGCGGGGCACCGGCCCTTCCGCAGCCCCCATCACAGTATTTCGACCGCAGGTCTTATCGGCGGTGGGCGCCCGGTGCACCCGGGTGAGATCAGCCTTGCTCATGGCGGCGTGCTATTTTTGGACGAGCTTGCCGAGTTTCCCACGGGTGTGCTGCAGACGCTGCGTCAGCCCATCGAACGCGGCTATGTGAGGATCGTGCGCGTCGACGGGGCTTTTACCTTCCCGTCGCGCTTTCAGCTGCTGGCTGCGAGCAATCCCTGCCCCTGCGGCTTTTTGGGCGATCGTGAGGTACCGTGTCGCTGCTCGGCGGCGATGGTCGAGCGCTATCGGTCTAAACTGCGCGGTCCTTTGGCCGACCGTATCGACATGATGATCGATGTGACCCGTCCCGACCCTCAGGTGATTATCGAGGGCGCGGAGGGTATGTCGTCTGCCGAGTTACGTGACTACGTTGTGCGCGGTCGCGCTTTTCGCGCTTGGCGCGAATCCCGTATGGACGATGCGGATGCCGAGGCCGAGGATGACGAGACACGGTCCATTGACGGCGTCGTTTCGACCTTTGAGCTCGATGATGCGGCGGAGAAGTGTGTGCTCGGCCTGTCGAAGCGCACGCATCTCACGGGCCGCGGCATCGTGCGCCTGGTGCGTATCGCGCGTACCATCGCCGACGTCGCCGAGAGCGAGCAAGTGACGCAGGACCACGTGCTCGAGGCGGCGATGTACCAGGGAAGGAGGGACCAATGATGGCCGAGGGGACCTTCGAGCTGCATCCAGGTGACGCGTTGTATCCCGAGACCGTTTTGGAGCTTTCTGATGTACCCCAGACACTCTATGTGCGCGGCAACCCCGAGGTGCTTTCGACGCCCGCGCTCTCCATCATCGGCGCGCGCAAGGCCTCTCCGTATGGTCTTGCCGTGGCAGAGCTTGCGGCAAAGGTTGCGGTCGAGGCGGGCGTGACGGTAGTTTCGGGCGGCGCGGTCGGTTGTGACCAGGCCTCGGGTTGGGCTGCGGTCAATGCCGGCGGCAAACACGTCGTGGTGCTGGGGACGGGCGCCGACGTGGTCTACCCGCGTTCGAGCGCGGGGCTTATTACGCGCACGCTCGATACGGGTGGCGCGGTCGTGTCGATCTCTCCGTGGGGCATGGGTCCGCGCAAGTTTGCCTTTCCGCGCCGCAATCGCGTAATCGCGGCCCTGTCGCAAGCCCTCTTTGTATCCGAGGCGGGTATGCCTTCCGGGACGTTTTCTACAGCCGAGGCTGCTATGGATTTGGGGCGAGAACTTCTTGCCGTGCCAGGGTCGATCCTATCGCCCGAGTCGCGTGGCACGAATTACCTCATTGCGAACGGTGCCTGCTGCATCATCGACGAGGAATCTATCGAGATGGCTATTTCACGCATCTACGGCACCCTGCGCTACTCGCGCCCCGATGCTCCCGGCATTGCCGACCTGGATCAAACACAGCAGACCGTGATGCATGCGCTCATCGCCTCTCCGCTCAAGGTCGACGACATCGCGGCGCTCGTCTCGCTCGATGCCGTCGGCGTACTCAAACTCCTGGGTTCGCTTGAGCTCGAGGGTCTTATCGAGCGCATGATGGATGGAAGGTATGCGCCCTCCAAGTTTGCCCTTCACGCTCAGACACCCTTCGGTCACAATGGAAAACATGTCAATTAGAAAGGTGTTTGCAGATGCTGTTTGATCAGGTGACGGTTATCGGTGGCGGTCTGGCGGGTTCGGAGTGCGCGATTCAGCTTGCAGATCGCGGGTTCGCCGTAAAGCTGTGCGAGATGCGCCCCCAGGTTAGCTCCCCGGCCCACCATACCGATCACCTGGCAGAGCTCGTCTGTTCCAATTCGTTTAAGTCGACCCGTCCGGATTCTGCGGCTGGATTGCTGAAGGCCGAGCTTGAGCGCATGGGTTCAGTCCTACTCGATTGCGCCCATCGCGCGGCTGTTCCCGCCGGTGGCGCCTTGGCGGTCGACCGCGTCAAGTTTTCCGAGTTTGTCGAGGCCGAGGTTGCCGCCCGTCCCAATATCGAGATCGTTCACGGCGAGGTCACGCAGATTCTCGAAGGTCACGTTGTCATTGCCGCCGGCCCCTTGTGCTCGCCGGCGTTGAGCGAAGAGGTCATGAAGCTCGTCGGTGGCGACGCCCTTGCGTTCTTCGATGCCGCGGCGCCGATCGTCGATGCCTCCACGCTCGATATGGACGTGCTGTTCTCGCAGTCGCGCTACGAGGAGCAGGGGAGCGGCGACTATCTCAACGCTCCGCTCAACAAGGAAGAGTACGAGGCCTTTATCGAGGCGCTTACCACGGCCGACCGCGTGGTGCTCAAGGACTTTGAGGGCGGCGATCTGTTCCAGGCCTGCCAGCCTGCCGAGGAAGTTGCGCGCACCGGCAAGGACGCCATTCGCTTTGGCGCCATGAAGCCCGTCGGCCTCACCGACCCGCGAACCGGTCGTCGTCCCTGGGCGGCGATTCAGCTGCGTGCCGAGAACAAGGAGAAGACCGCCTATAACCTGGTGGGCTTCCAGACCAACCTGACCTTTGGCGAACAGAAGCGCGTCTTCCATATGGTGCCGGGCCTGGAGAACGCTGAGTTCTTCCGCTACGGTGTCATGCACCGCAATACCTTTGTCGATGCGCCGCACGTGCTCGATGGCACCTTTGCCGTGCCTGGTACCGGCGTGCGCCTGGCCGGTCAGATCACCGGCACCGAGGGGTACATGGAAGCCGTGGCGACAGGTCTGCTCGCGGCACTCAACACCTATGCCGAGGCTGTCGGGGCCGCTCCCGTCGAGCTGCCGCGCGTGGGTGCTTTGGGCGCGCTCGTGGGCTATGCTACCGATCCGGCCACGGTGGGCTATCAGCCTATGCATGTCAACTTTGGCCTGGTGCCGCCACTCGAGGGTGGTAAGCGCCGCAGCAAGCGCGACCGCTACCAGGCCTATGCGGACCGTGCGCTCGAGGCCCTTGATGCCTATCTGGCCACTCGCCCCGATCTGTTTGGAGGCGACCGGTCATAGCCTTTGACCTGTACGACACCGTCGACTCGTTTATCGCCTATATCGCACGTGTCGAGGGGCTTTCTCCCAATACGGTGACGGCCTATGGCTCGAGGCTGGAGCGCTTTGCTGCCTGGTGCGAGCGCGAGGATATCGATGCTTTCGCTGCCGACGTGCGCACCATTCGTCGCTATCTTGCCGAGCTTTCGCGTGAGCAGGTGGCTCCCCGAACGCTTGCGGCGCATCTGTCGGCTATCCGATCGCTCTATCGATGGATGGCTGCCGAGGGGGTCGTGGAGGGCGATGTGGTCTCGGCAATTTCCTCGCCCAAGCTTCCGCGCGATCTACCCGGTGTGCTGACGACCCAACAGGTGGAGGCGCTGCTCAAGACGCCTGATACCTCAACACCCGCGGGACTGCGCGATGCGGCGATGCTCGAGCTGCTCTATGCCTCGGGCGCCCGTATCTCTGAGCTCGCAGCACTCAATGTGGAGTCCATTGCGTGGTCCGAACGCACGCTGCGCCTGTGGGGCAAGGGGAGCAAAGAACGTATCGTCCCTCTGTATCGTCGTGCGCTCGAGGCGACGCGTCTCTATATTGAGGAGGGAAGGCCGGAGTTGCTCGCTCAGGCAAAGCGTCGTGACCCCGTTACCGGGCCGCATCCGCTGCTTATATCGGCGCGCGGTAATCGCATGAGTGCCGCCATGCTCAGGCGGCGGTTTCATACGCTGGCGACGCTCGCCGGCATGCCTGCCGACATCGCCCCGCATGCGATGCGCCATACCTTTGCGACCGACTTGCTCGAGGGCGGTGCGGACCTGCGCTCGGTTCAAGAGCTGCTGGGCCATGCGAGCCTGTCCACGACGCAGATCTACACGCATCTCACACCCGATCGGCTTAAGCGGGCTGTGGCTCAAGCCCATCCCCGCGGCGAATAGTGGCTGGGACGTCCCGCGCCGCGCTCAGGTGTGTGGTTTTGATTGCGGGTTGGCAGGAAGATGCATTCCTGCTATCATTCATCGGGTTGCTTCACGGCAACAGGTTTTTATCACGCACGCGCGGCTACTTCATACCGTGGTGCCCGGGCTTTGGTAGCACATGTCCGGGTTGGTTTTGGAGGATGACCCCGCGCGGAGGCAAACCACAGGAGGTTTAACATGGCTACCAAGATTAATATCCGCACCCTGCTCGAGGCCGGCTGCCACTTCGGTCACCAGACCCGTCGCTGGAACCCCAAGATGAAGCCGTTCATCTTCGGTGAGCGCAACGGCATCTACATCCTCGACCTTAAGCAGACCATCCTTGACGCCGACCAGGCCTACACCTTCGTCAAGAACGTCGCCAAGGGCGGCAACGTGCTGTTCGTCGGCACCAAGAAGCAGGCTCAGGAGGCCGTCAAGAACGCTGCTGAGCGCGCTAATATGCCCTACATCAACCAGCGTTGGCTCGGCGGTATGCTGACCAACTTCGTCACCATCCGCTCCCGCATCAACCGCATGGAGGAGCTCGAGGCCATGGTCGAGGACGGCCGCATGGCAGTGCTCCCCAAGAAGGAGCAGGCTGTGCTCGGCAAGGAGCTCACCAAGCTCCAGACCAACCTCGGTGGCGCCCGCGACATGAAGGGTCTGCCCCAGGCTCTCTTCGTCATCGACACCAAGCGCGAGGAGAACGCCATCAAGGAGGCTCAGCGCCTGAACATCCCCGTCGTCGCTCTGATCGACACCAACTCCGATCCCGACGAGGTCGAGTACGGCATCCCCTGCAACGATGACGCTATCTCTGCTGTCACCCTTATGTGCGAGCTCATGGCTGACGCCTGCCTCGCTGGCTCCGGCAAGGAGCAGGTCTCCGAGGCCGAGATGGCCGCTGAGCCCAAGGCCGAGTAAATCAGTCTTAGTTAATTCTTTTTCATCTCTTTGAAAGGAACCACAATGGCCCAGATTACCGCCGCTATGGTCAAGCAGCTCCGCGAGATGACCGACTCCCCGATGATGGAGTGCAAGAAGGCTCTCGTCGAGGCTGACGGCGACATGGACGCCGCTGTCGACGTTCTGCGTAAGAACGGCCTTGCCAAGGCTGCCAAGAAGGCTGGCCGTGAGACCAACGAGGGCGCTGTCGCCGCGTTCGTCTCCGAGGATGGCAAGACCGGCGCTCTGCTCGAGCTCTCCTGCGAGACCGACTTCGTTGGCTCCAACGCCAAGTTCACCGGCTTTGCTTCCAAGGTCGCTGAGGTTGTCGCTACCACCGAGCCTGCTGACGTCGACGCTCTGCTCGAGAAGCCGATGGGCGAGGAGACCGTTTCCTCCGAGCTCACCGAGATGATTCACATCATGGGCGAGAACATGAAGATCTCCCGCTTCGCTGCCCGCAAGGCCGAGAACGGCGCGCTCGCTTCTTACATCCACATGGGTGGTAAGATCGGCGTCCTCGTCGAGTTCGCCTTCGAGAAGGCCGAGACCGCTCAGGCTGAGTCCTTCAAGACCTTCGCTCACGACGTTGCCCTTCAGGTTGCCGCCGTCGCCCCGATCTGCGCTACCCGCGATCAGGTTCCGGCCGAGACCGTCGAGCACGAGAAGCAGATCTACATGGCCCAGGCTGCCGAGTCCGGCAAGCCCGAGGCTATCCAGGAGAAGATGGCTGTTGGCCGTCTGGAGAAGTTCTACAAGCAGTCCGTGCTCACCGAGCAGGAGTTCATCAAGGACAGCTCCCTCACCATCAAGAAGTACGCTGAGCAGGTCTCCAAGGAGCTCGGCGACACCATTACCGTCGTTGCCTTTGACCGTCTGGTCCGTGGCGAGTAAATAAGCTCTTGTAGCTGGTAATGAGCAGGCTGTGGGTTTTACTCACAGCCTGCTTTTTCATGGCTCTTATCAGAGCCTTTGATATCATATTGAGAGTCTAATTAAAGGAGGATCGCTTTGTCCGACATCCGATATAAACGCGTGCTTCTTAAGCTTTCCGGCGAAGCACTGATGGGCGACGGCCAATATGGCATCGACCCCAAGGTTACCGATCATCTTGCCAAGCAGGTCAAGGAACTGCTCGCCGTTGGCCATGAGGTCGGCGTCGTTGTCGGCGGCGGCAATATTTTCCGCGGCATGGCAGGCGCTGCCGGTGGCATGGAGCGTGCTCAGGCCGACTACATGGGGATGCTGGCAACCGTTATGAACGCGCTCGCCCTGCAGGATGCCTTCGAGCACAACGATGTTCCTTGCCGCGTGATGAGCGCTATCCAGATGAACGAGATCTGCGAGCCCTATATTCGTCGCCGCGCTATCAACCATCTGTCCAAGGGCAACGTCGTCATCTTCGCTGCCGGTTCGGGCAATCCGTACTTTACGACCGACACCGCCGCGGCTCTTCGTGCGTGCGAGATCGGCGCCGAGATTCTGATTAAAGCCACCAAGGTTGACGGCATCTACGACAAGGATCCCGTCAAGTGCGCCGATGCCGTCCGTTTTGACAAGATTACCTATCACGAGGTTCTCGTCCGCGGTCTGCAGGTTATGGATTCCACGGCTACGGCACTGTGCCAGGATAACCGTATGCCGATTTTGGTCCTCAACATCGATGGCGAGGACACCGTCAAGCGCGCGCTCGCGGGTGAGCCCGTCGGCACGCTCGTCTATCAGGAGGATTAAGCATGGCAGAGAACATCACCGCCCATATGGACAAGTCGCTCGAGTCCCTCAAGCATAACTTCTCCAAGGTCCGTACCGGTCGTGCCAACGCCAACATTCTGTCCGACATCACCGTCGATTATTACGGTGTCCCCACGCCGGTCACGCAGGTTGCCGCCGTCAAGACCCCCGAGGCTCACATGCTGCTCATCGAGCCGTGGGATAAGGCGCTCATCAATGCTATCGTCAAGGCCATCGGCGCTTCCGATCTGGGTATTACCCCCAACTCCGATGGCACCGTCGTTCGTCTTCCGTTCCCGGCTCCCACTGAGGAGCGCCGTCGCGAGCTCGTCAAGGAGTGCCGCGAGTACGCCGAGCAGGCCAAGGTGTCTATCCGTAACATCCGTCGCGACTTCAACAACAAGCTCGAGCGCGATGAGGAGCTCACCGAGGACGACGTACGTCGCGAGCAGGCCAAGGTCCAGAAGCATACCGATGAGTATGTCGCCAAGGTCGAGGAGCTTCTGAAGGAAAAAGAAGCCGAGGTCATGGAGATCTAAGGTGCAATACGACGAGCATAAACTGGTCGAGTACTTTGCCGACGCCCCTGCGGGCGTCGGTTTTTCCGACCTTGACCTCAATAACATTCCGCACCATATCTCGTGCATCATGGACGGCAACGGTCGTTGGGCCACGTCGCGCGGTCTTGCACGCACCGAGGGCCACAAGGCGGGTATCGTCTCGCTGCGCGAGATCATTACCGCCTGCGTGCGCCTGGGCGTCGACGTGCTTTCGGCCTATGCATTTTCGACCGAAAACTGGAATCGACCGCAGCACGAAGTCAACGTTCTGATGCACCTGTTTGCCAAGACGTTTATCGACGAGCTGCCGCTTCTGAAGCGCGAAAATGTGCGCGTAGTCTTTTTGGGTGACATTTCCGCGCTGCCCAAGAAGACTCGCGACGTTTTTGAGCGTGGTCTTGCCGAGTGCGCCGATCACACCGGTATGACGCTGGCGCTTGCCGTCAACTACGGCGCGCGTGCCGAGATTACCCGCGCTGTCCGTCAGATCGCATCCGACGCTGCCGCCGGTAAGATCGATCCTGCCGCAATTGATGACGACATGGTGGCTTCCCACCTCTATACCGCCGGTCTTCCCGATCCCGAACTTGTGATTCGCACCTCTGGTGAGCTGCGCCTTTCGAACTATCTGCTGTGGCAGGTGGCTTATTCCGAATTCTACGTCACCGATACCTATTGGCCTGACTTTGATCGTTGGGGCCTTGTCGACGCCATTTTGGCCTATCAGGGCCGTGACCGTAGGTTTGGTGGACTGAGCAAGACCGAGGAGGCTTAATCGTGTCCGATCGTCCCAAGGCATCTGCTCCCAAGACGCCAGTTTCCGCGGCGCCTGCGCGCAAGGCTGCCACTGCGGGAGCGCCTGCAGCGAAGAGCGGCACCGGTTCGTGGCTGGCGGGCTTTATTACCCGTGCCGCCGCCGGTATCGTCTACGCCGTTGTCTTTATCCTGTGCCTGGTTTTGGGTATCGTGCCCACGGCCATCTTTGTTTCTGTCATGAGCGGTCTGTGCTGCTATGAGTTTTTCCGTATGACAAGGCTCGATGGCAAGATGGCTAACGAGCGCATGGGTATCGCTGCCGCCGTACTCTTTCCGCTGTCGGCGTTGGGCGATTCGATGTTGCTGAATGCCCTGCTTTTTGCCTTGATGCTCGCTGTGGGCATTTGGTATGTCTGGTCGCCGCGTACCCGCATCTCTGATGTGGCCGTGACGCTCATGGGTCCCATCTACACTGGCTTTATGCTGTCGGCTATCGTGCTGCTGCGCGATGCCGTGCCCGGTTTTGCCGGCGCCCTGCTTTCAGTGGGCGTTTGCGCGTCCCTTTGGGTCTCCGATTCGTTTGCCTACATCGTGGGCAGCCGTATCGGCAAGCACAAGATGGTTCCCAAGATCTCCCCCAAAAAGAGCTGGGAGGGGTTTGCCGGCGGCATCTTGGGCTCGGTTTTGATTTGGCTCATCCTGTGGGCGACGCACTTCTACAAGCTCAGCCTGCCCTATGCGCTGCTGTGCGGCGTGGTCGTGTCCATTCTGGGCGTTATCGGCGACCTTATCGAGTCGCGCATCAAGCGCGGTGTGGGCGTCAAGGATTCCGGCAACCTTATCCCGGGCCACGGCGGAATGCTCGATCGTAGCGATTCGCTTATCTTCGGTTGCATCACCGCACAGCTGTTGCTGATGATCGGAGGCGTGCTGTAATGTCCTTCCAGACGACGTATGGCCCCGATGGACGCCTTCGCGTTGCCATCCTGGGTTGTACGGGCTCTATCGGCACCCAGGCGCTCGATGTGTGCCGCCAGCATGCCGATCGCCTGCAGGTGACGGCGCTGTCCGTTAACTCCAGCACCTCGGAGCTCGTTGCCGCTGCCCGCGAGTTCTCGGTTCCGGCGGTTGCCGTTGCCGATGTCGCTCATGGCGATGACGCCGTGCTGCAGGAGTTGCCCGAGGGAACGAAGCTCGGCGTTGGCGCGCAGGCGGTTTGCGAGCTCGCGCATCGCGACGATGTCGACTGCGTGCTTGTCGCTATTGTGGGCGCAGCCGGTCTCGAGGCGAGCCATGCGGCCTTGACCTCGAATAAGCGCCTTGCCCTTGCCAACAAGGAGTCCCTCGTCGTCGGTGGCGACTTGCTTATGCCGTTGGCACAACCGGGCCAGCTTATTCCGGTCGACTCTGAGCATTCCGCCATCTACCAGTGCTATCTGGGGGAGAACCCGCGCGAGGCCCACTGCATTTGGCTCACCTGCTCGGGCGGTCCGTTCTTTGGCCGCACGCGCGACGAGCTCGATCGCGTGACGCGTGCCGATGCCCTCGCGCATCCCACGTGGGCCATGGGTGCCAAGATCACCATTGACTCCGCCACCCTCATGAACAAGGGCCTGGAGCGCATTGAGGCCATGCATCTGTTTAGCTGCGACCTCGATTTCATTAACGTGGTCGTGCAGCGTCAGTCCAAGATTCACTCTATGGTCGAGTTCGCCGACGGCTCCGTGATGGCGCATCTCGGTGCATCCGACATGCGTATTCCCATCCAGTTCGCGTTCTCGTATCCCGAGCGTTGGGATACCCCGGCGCCTCGTATCGATTTCCGCGAGCTGGGGCAGCTCACGTTTGATGCTGCCGACATGGATACCTTCCGCTGTCTGGCACTGGCCGAGCGTGCCGGCAAGACGGGTGGCACCATGCCGTGCGTGCTCAATGCCGCCAACGAGGTCGCCGTCGATGCCTTCCTGCACGATGGCTGCAGCTTTACCGATATCGATCGCATTGTGGAATCCTGCATGGACGCCCACGATATGCAGGTGGTCGATTCGTTTGAGCAGCTTCGCTACATCGATGCGTGGGCGCGTGAAAAGGCTGCGCAGGTGCTCGCCGCAACCCGTTCCTAACCCATAAGGATTGCTTTTTCGTTTTATGGATACTGTTCTGAGCGTTCTCTCATCGGTCTTTTGGGGCCTGCTGATGCTTTCCGTCCTCGTGTTTTTGCACGAGGGCGGCCACTTTTTGGCGGCGCGTGCCTGCGGCGTCCGTGTGACCGAGTTCTTTTTGGGTCTGCCGTGCCGCTTTGACATCCATTACACGTCGCGTCGCATTGGAACCAAGTTTGGCGTGACCCCGCTGCTGCTGGGTGGCTACGCTGCCATCTGCGGTATGGATCCGACCGATGTTTCGTGCGCCGATCGCGTGCTCGCGGCTATCTATCGTCATGGTCGCGTGACCGTGGCCGACCTTGCTGTCGAGCTCGAACTTTCCGAGGAGGATGTGCTCGAGGCATGCGCCCTTTTGCTGGGCTGGGGCTCCATCGCGCCCTGGTATGAGGAAGGGGAGAAGCCCTCGCCGAGCTACTATCCCACCAAATATCAGACGTTGCCACGAGACACGGCAGGCTATACCACCTTTGATGGTCGCCGTTTCGATCGCGAACATGCGACTGCCGAGGGCGATGTGTGGGAGCTGCCGTGCGGCGAGGCCGAGTTCCTTGCGCAAGAACGCTCGCACACCTATCTTGGCCAAGGCTTTCTCAAGCGCGCCTTTATGCTGCTCGCAGGCATTATCGTCAATATCTTGACGGGTTTTTTGCTCCTTATGAGCATCTATTCCATTGCGGGTGTCACCGTGCCGATGGATACCAACGCGATCGGTCAGGTTGACGAGGGGTCTATTGCCGCCAAGGCGGGTATCGAGGCCGGTGATGCGATCCTTTCGGTTGACGGTGTCTCATGTTCTACTTGGATGGATGTCTACGATGCCATCGGCAAGGCCGCCGGTAAGGACGATATCGCCATCGAGTACGAGCGTGACGGCAAGCAGCATTCGACCACGGTTGCGCTCAAAGAGGACGAGCGCCTAGGTGTGTATGCCTCTACGCAGGTGGTCCGTATAGACCCGATCACCTCGGCGCGTCTGTCATTCTCCTATGTTGTACAGACGGCGGATGGCGTGATGCGCCTACTCCAGCCGCAGCATACGATGGAGATTCTCGATCAGTCTTCTTCGATCGTGGGTATTAGCGTTATGTCCTCACAGGCTGCTGCTGCCGGCCCTGCCACGTTCCTTTCGTTTGCCGCCCTCATTTCATTCTCGCTTGGCTTTATGAACCTGCTGCCCATCCCGCCACTCGATGGCGGCAAGCTAGTCATCGAGATCATTCAGAAGATTGCGGGCCGCGAGCTTCCGCTCAAGGTCCAGACGATTGTGAGCTATGTGGGCATCGCGCTCTTTGCGCTGCTGTTTGTCTATATGCTTCGTTCCGACATCCTTCGATTTATTCTGTAGGGGAGTGTTTGGATTGTCTTTATCCCATCCTTTGCCTCGCGAGCTGACGCGCCCCGTGCATGTGGGCGGCGTGCAGATCGGTGGCGGCGCGCCGGTGGTGGTCCAATCTATGACCTGCACCGATACCGCTGATGCCCAGGCAACGCTTGCGCAAGTGTGCGCGTTGGCGCAGGCTGGCTGCGATATCGTGCGCGTGAGCGTGCCCTCCGAGGCCGCGCTTGAGGGCTTCCGCACCATCTGTGCCGAGTCTCCGGTGCCGATTGTCGCCGATATCCACTTTAACCATAAGCTCGCCATTGGTGCTGTTGAGGCCGGTGCCGCCAAGCTGCGCATCAATCCCGGCAATATCGGCGATTGGGCCAAGGTTGACGCGGTGATCGATGCTGCGGGTGCCGCGGGCTGTGCGATTCGCATTGGCGTGAACGCGGGCTCGCTTGAGCAAGATATTGCCGAGCGCGACGACCTCACGCAGCCCGAAAAGCTCGTGATGTCGAGCGAGCGCTTCGTCAAGCACTTTGAGGATCGCGGCTTTACGAATATTGTGCTTTCGGCCAAGGCCCATAGCGTGCAAACGACGCTCGATACCTATCGAGCCCTGTCACGTGAGATTCCCCACGTTCCGCTTCACCTGGGCGTGACGGAGGCGGGGACCAAGCTTCAGGGCACCATCAAGAGCTCTGTAGGCTTGGGTATCTTGCTTTCCGAAGGCATTGGCGACACCATGCGTGTGTCGCTCACGGCCGATCCGGTTGAGGAGCCGCCGGTCGCCTGGGGAATTCTACAGTCGCTGGGCCTGCGTCGCCGTGGTCCCGAGATTGTCTCGTGCCCCACGTGCGCCCGCTGCCAGGTTAACCTCATTCCCATCGCCGAGGAGGTCACCGAGCGGCTTAAGAACTATTCCGCGCCGCTTTCGATTGCCGTCATGGGATGTGCCGTTAATGGCCCCGGTGAGGCTTCTGATGCCGACCTGGGCGTTGCTTGCGGACGTGGTCAGGCCTTGCTCTTTTCGCATGGCCAGATCATTGGTAAAGTAGCTGAGGACCAAATTGTCGACGCGCTTATGGCAGAGGTCGACAAGCTTATTGAGGAGAAATAAATGACCCGAGCAATGTATATGTCTAAGCTCTATGCGCCGACGCTTAAAGAGGATCCGGCGGACGCTGAGCTCGCCAGCCACCGCCTGCTGCTCCGTGCCGGCATGATCCGCAAGGAGGCCGCCGGCCTGTATTCCTATCTGCCGCTTGCTTGGCGCTCGATCCGCAAGATTGAGAACATCGTGCGCGACGAGATGGACGCTGCCGGCGCCCAGGAGCTTATGATGCCCATCATGGTCGATGCCGAGCTGTGGCGTGAGTCCGGCCGTATCGACGCCTATGGCAAGGAGCTTGTGCGCTTTGACGACCGTCACGGCCGCGAGTTTGTGCTCGGACCCACGCACGAGGAGACCGTCACGGCCCTAGTGCGCAATGAGCTGCGCTCCTATAAGCAGCTGCCCGTCAACCTGTACCACATTCAGGACAAGTTCCGCGACGAGTTCCGCCCTCGCTTTGGCCTGATGCGCGGTCGCGAGTTCATCATGAAGGATGCCTACAGCTTCTCCGCCACGCAGGAGAGTCTGCAGGAGGAGTACGACAAGATGAAGCAGGCCTACGCCAACATCTGCGAGCGCTGCTACATCAAGGCTCTGCCCGTTGTCGCCGACTCCGGCGAGATCGGTGGCGATACCTCCGTCGAGTACATGGCTTTGGCCGACGCCGGCGAGGCTTCGCTGGTCTACTGCGACGATTGCGGCTTTGCTGCCGATGACGAGGCGGCAAGCACCAAGGTCGTCGTGACCGAGGGCCCCGGCGACGGTACGCTCACCAAGGTCGAGACTCCGGGCATGGGCACCATCGAGGCCGTTGCCAAGTTCTTTGGCTTCCCCGAGAACGGTACGCGAAAGTCGCTGGCGTTGATCGATGCCGAGGGCAAGCCAGTCGTGGCCATTGTCCCGGGCGATCATGAGCTCAACGACTGCAAGGCCGAGCATGTCTTTGGCAAGGGCTATCGCATGATGACCGACGAGGAGCTCCAGACCTACGGTCTGCACAAGGGCTTTATCGGACCGGTTAACTTGCCCGAGGGCATCCGTCTGGTGTGCGACGAGAGCCTGCGCGAGTCCAAGCAGTGGGCCTGCGGTGCCAACGAGGTCGATTATCACTTTACCGGTGCCTGCCCCGAGCGCGACTTTACCGTCGATGAGTGGGCAGATCTGGTCACCGTCGTTGCCGGCGATCCCTGCCCGCACTGCGGCAAGCCGCTCTCTGCTGCTCGCGGCATCGAGGTCTCGCAGGTCTTCCAGCTGGGTACCAAGTATTCCGAGGCCATGGGCGCCACCTTTATGGACGAGGACGGCAAGGAGAAGCCGCTTATCATGGGTTGCTACGGCGTGGGCGTGTCCCGCTCGCTTGCTGCCGTCGTGGAGCAGCACAACGACGAGCACGGTATCGTCTGGCCGGTTTCCGTTGCCCCGTACGAGGTCGCTGTGATTCCGCTCGATCCCAAGAAGGAGGAGTGCGCAACCGTCTGCGACCAAATCGTCGAGGGCTTGTGCGCCGAGGGTATCGAGGTCGTCGTCGACGACCGTGACGAGCGTCCCGGCTTTAAGTTTGCCGATAACGACCTTATGGGATTCCCGTATCAGGTGGTGCTTGGCAAGCGTGGCCTTAAGAATGGCACCGTTGAGCTCAAGGACCGTGCCACGGGCGAGCGCGAGGACGTGGCGATTGACGAGGTCGTCGCCAAGGTTGCCGAGCTTGTTAAGGCGGCCCGCCGTTAATCGACGTTTCTGCTATTAGATGTAATTGCGGGACTGCTCCGTATCTCTCTTAGGAAGAGATGCGGAGCAGTCTATTTTGTTGCGTGAATAAACTCGATGGGTAAAGGAAAACCCCACAGCCCATATGAGCTGCGGGGTTTTCTTGTGCCTCCGATGCGAAATAAATCGCTCAGATATTACTGATAATCGACGACGTCGATCCAGTTCTTCAGGAACTCATCGTTCACGTTGCGCTTACGAGCGAGCTCGGAAGCGGCGACGATGCTCGTCCACTGACGCACGACCTGCATGGGCATGTCGGCGCGGTCGCAGTAGAGCTCCAGGTAGGCCTCAGCCTGGTCCTTGCTGTTGAGGGCGAAGAGCAGGTAGGTGGTGGCAACGTCGGCAGCAGGGGAGCCCTGGGTGGCGTGTGCCCAGTCGCACACATAGAGCTGGCCGTCGTCGCCGACGATGACGTTGGAGGGGTTGAAGTCGCCGTGGCAGACCTTGAACTCCTTGGTCATGCCGTCCAGACGCTCCTGAAGGTTGTAGCGCGTGGTGGCATTGAGCTGATCAAGGCTATCGATCATGCGGGCGAACTTGTCGCGCTGACGGTTGAGCAGCGGGGAGGTGTAGCCGTGGATCTCGATCTGGAGGTCGACGAACATCTCGAGATACTCACCAAAGCGCTGGGGCTCGGCAGTCATCTTCTCGGCAAGGGTGGTGCCCGGAACCTTCTCGGTCACGAGCGCCCAGCCGTTGGCGTTCTCGAGCTGGGAAACCTCGAGAGCCTTGGGGCTGCGGATGCCGCACTCATTGATGCGGGCAAGATTCAAAGCCTCGTTGAACACGTCGGAGACAGGCTTGGTCTCGTTAAAGACCTTGACGATCTTGTCGCCCAGGTCGTAAACGACCTTGTTGCCACGGCGGACGAGCTCGGTCTTGGAATCGGGTAGCAGCATGGTTGCATCCTTTCAACGATGCGATAGAAGCGACGGCGGGGGTGTGTGAAACACCCGTGCACCCCCGCCGTTAAAAACCGTGCTAAAACTAGCAGACGGCGTAGTCCTGAGGCTCGCGGCCGTAGTAGGCGTCCAGATAGAGCTCCTTGATCTCGCTCATGAGCGGGTAGCGCGGGTTGGCGCCGGTGCACTGGTCGTTGAATGCCTGCTCGGTCATCTCGTCGAGGGTGTCGAGGAAGTACTGCTCGTCAACACCGTAGTCGGCGATGGTCTTCTTGACGCCGATGAAGTCCTTGAGCTCCTCGAGCTTCGTGATGAAGTTCTCGAAGACCTCCTTGTCGTCCTTGCCCTCGATGCCGCAGTACTTGGCCATCTCGGCGTAGTTGTGCAGCGCGTTGGGGTAAGGATACTGGGAGAAGGTACCCATCTTGACGGGAGCCTCGGCGGCGTTGTAGCGCATAACGCGGGTCAGGATGACGGCGTTGGCGAGGCCGTGGGGCAGGTGATGGAAGGCGCCGAGCTTGTGAGCCATGGAGTGGTTGAGGCCCAGGAAGGCGTTGGCGAAGGCCATACCGGCCATGCAAGAGGCGTTGTGCATCTCCTCGCGGGCATGCGGGTCCTTGGCGCCGTTCGTGAAGCTGGAGGGCAGGTTCTCGAAGACGAGCTTAGCAGCGCGCTCGGAGAGGCCCTTGGTGTAGTCGGAAGCCATGATGGAGACGTAGGACTCGATGGCGTGGGTCATGACGTCGATGCCGGAGGCAGCGGTCAGGCCGCGCGGGGCGGTCATGCAGTTGTCGGCGTCGACGATAGCCATGTTGGGGAGCAGCGCGTAGTCGGCGAGCGGCCACTTGATGCCGGTCTCCTTGTCGGTGATGATGGCGAACGGCGTGCACTCGGAGCCGGTACCCGAAGAGGTCGGGACGGCGACGAAGTAGGCCTTCTTGCCCATCTCGGGGAAAGTGAAGATACGCTTGCGGATGTCCATGAAGTCCATGGCCATGTCCTCAAACTTGCACTCGGGGTGCTCGTACATCATCCACATGATCTTGCCGGCGTCCATAGCGGAGCCACCGCCGACGGCGATGATCACGTCAGGCTCAAAGAGAGCCATCTGCTTGGCGCCGCGACGTGCGCACTGCAGCGACGGATCGGGCTCGACGTCGTAGAAGCAGTCGTGGGCGATGCCCATCTCGTCGAGCTTGGCCTCGATGGCGCGGGTGTTGCCATTCTTGAAGAGGAACTGGTCGGTGACGATGAAGGCGCGCTTCTTGCCCATGACGGTACCGAGCTCGTCGAGGGCGACGGGCGTGGAACCCTTCTTGAAGTAGACCTTCTCGGGAGCGCGGAACCACAGCATGTTCTCACGGCGCTCGGCCACAGTCTTAACGTTGATCAAGTGCTTCACCCCAACGTTCTCGGAGACGGAGTTGCCGCCCCAGGAGCCGCAGCCCAGGGTCAGAGACGGCTTCATGCCAAAGTTGTACAGGTCACCGATGCCGCCGTGCGAGGACGGGGTGTTGATGACGATACGGCAGGCCTTCATGACGTGCTCGAACAGGCTGATCTTCTCGGCCTGGGCGGGGTGCACGTACAGAGAGGCGGTGTGGCCCGGGCCACCGGCGAGCACCAGGTGCTCGGCCTTGTCGACGGCCTCCTGGAAGTCCTTGGCGTGATACATGGCCAGGACCGGGGAGAGCTTCTCGTGGGAGAACTCCTCCTTGGCGGGGTCGGTGGAGGTGACCTCGGCGATCAGGATCTTGGTCTTGGCGGGAACCTCGATGCCGGCGAGCTCAGCGATCTTGGCAGCAGCCATGCCGGGGATGCGGTGATCGAGGGCGCCATTCTTGAACATGGCGGCACGCAGTGCCTCCATCTCGGCACCCTGCTTGACGAAGTAGCAGCCGCGCTTCTGGAACTCGGCCTTAACCTGGTCATAGATGGTGTCGATGACGGTCACGGACTGCTCGGAAGCGCAGATCATGCCGTTGTCGAAGGTCTTGGAGTGGATGATGGAGTTGACGGCGAGCAGCACGTCGGCGGTGTCGTCGATGACGACCGGGGTGTTACCGGCGCCAACGCCCAGGGCGGGCTTGCCCGAGGAGTAGGCGGCCTTGACCATGCCCGGGCCACCGGTGGCGAGGATGATGTCGACGTCGCGCATGACCATGTTGGTCAGCTCGATGGAGGGGACATCGACCCAGCCGATGATGCCCTCGGGGGCGCCGGCCTTGACGGCGGCGTCAAGCACGAGCTTAGCGGCGGCGATGGTGCACTTGGCGGCAGCCGGGTGCGGGGAGATGATGATGGCGTTGCGGGTCTTCAGGCTGATCAGCGTCTTGAAGATCGCGGTGGAGGTGGGGTTGGTCGTCGGGATGACGGCGCCCACGATACCGATGGGCTCGGCGATCTTGGTGATGCCATAAGCCTCGTCGCGCTCCAGGACACCACAGGTCTTGGTGTTCTTGTAAGCGTTGTAGATGTACTCTGCGGCGTAGTGGTTCTTGATGACCTTGTCCTCAAGAACGCCGCGGCCGGTCTCCTCGATGGCCATCTTCGCCAACGGGATACGAGCCTTGTTGGCGGCCATGGCGGCCTCATAGAAGATCTTGTCGACCTGCTCCTGCGTGTACGTAGCAAAAAGCGCCTGGGCCTCTCGCATCTGAGCGAGCTTAGCCTCAAGCGCCTCTACGTTGTCCACAATTGCGGGAGTAGTGTTTTCCGGTGACTTTTTCACCATTTGTGTCTCCTTGCGATCGGAGATTTACCCTACGTCTTGCATGATAGCAAGAAATTATTCGGCGAACGGCAAGATTCCCGTAAAAGGCATACTAAAACGCTTCAATAAACTGAAGCGTTTTAACTAAAACTATCTGCCAGTGCATCGCCCCGCTCATTGGGGACAGACTTACATGAGTGGTTTCACTCATTTGGGACAGACATCGATTTGCGATTTTGTCGTTTTGGGCCTGTTTTTGTTGCTGATCGGATATAAATAGGTCACAGGCTCAGCATTTCGCGTTTCTTCTCTCCTTTTAGGTGTTGCCTGTACGGCTTTGAAAGGAGAGACCATGCCCCGATGCGCCCGCGAAATATCGCTCACCGGCTATTACCACGTCTTTGACCGCGGTAACTCCAAACAGATCATTTTTGAAGATGATTCCGACCGCTATCGTTTCCTATCGGACATATCGGACAGGTTTGCGTGCCATGACGTGGCGGTGTTGGCCTGGTGTCTTATGGACAACCACTTCCATTTGATGGTTGATGACCCATATGACAACCTTTCAAAGGCAATGCAGTGCGCGCTGACGGCGTATGCCAAGTATTTCAATGGGAAAACGGGAAGAACGGGCCATCTGTTTGACAATCGCTATTCGCGGGTCGCGGTTGAGTCGGACACGCAGGCAGTGCAGCTGCTCGACTATATTCATCTCAATCCCGTGAAGGGTGCGCTTGACTCGCTCGAGGCGTACCGCTGGTCAAGCTATAAGGCGTATCAGCTGGGCTATGATCCCTTTGACATCTGTGATGCGGCCCCTATGCTTGATGTTGTCGGAGGCTCCCGTCGCTATTGCGAGCATCTCAAGAAAGTTGCCGGGCGCATCTGGTCAGTGGAGGTTCTTCCGCGCCGGCGGATCCCTGATGAGGAGGCCCTTTTCGTTGCGCGCGAAGTCCTGACGAGCATAGATCCTGCGTTGCTCAAGGCCCTGCCACGCCCCGAACGCGATGCCTGCCTGCTGAGGCTCAGGCGGGCACATCTCACGGTCAAGCAAATTGCCCGTATCACCGGTATCGGCGCCACAAGCGTGACCAAGGCTACTGCAGGCTGGAAGGATGCAGCGTGAGATAGGGGCCGGAGCCGATCGGGACGCCGCATGCGTGCGTCATGTCTGTCCCCAATGCGTGAAAACACTCATCTAAGTGTGTCCCCAATGAGTGCAAAAAGGCGCCCTCCGTGGGGGAGAACGCCTTTGGTAAGTTCTATATGAACGCGAGGTCTTTGACCCGGAGAGTCCGAGGTACTTGTTGGTAAGACCTTATTTAGGAGCGCGCAACCTTGCCGGACTTGAGGCAGGTGGAGCAAACGTTCATCTTGCGACGGTGACCATCGACGACGACGTAAACGCGCTGGATGTTGGGGCGGAACTTACGGTTGGTGACGCGGTGAGAGTGGCTGATGGAGCGACCGGCAACGGGGTGCTTACCGCAAACTTCGCAAACTTTGGACATAACTGACCCTCCTTGGGCGACAAACGAACATGTCGCGTTAACAAACAAGCCTGAACTATAGCACAGAAGCAGCTCCCTGTGCGTAATCTACACAGAGATATTCCTCTTTTGGCGATAGTGCTCACGCCACGGCCCTGGACGTAGATCCGATTTGCGTGCAGCAGAGGGGATTATGCCAGCTCGTGCGTGCGTTTTCAAGCTCGTCCCACAAATATATATAGGTTTATGGAGCACCTGCGCCCGTTTACGGATTGTTCTGTATTTATGCTCGCAATTAAGCTCGAGGTTGGCTACACTATCCCTTGACCATTAAAGGGGTACGAGATACCCACATGGAATTACATAGCTGCCAAAGAGCAGCCCTTCCTGTGGGTGTCTGGTCCGCTTTAAGCGGTCGGGCATCTATTTTTTTGACTGTGTCAGCAGTCAAGACATGTGAGGAAGGAGATCGATGGGCACGACTTCCCCCAAGGCGGTCATCATGGACGAGACCGCCGTCAATCGAGCGATGACCCGCATCGCGCACGAGATTCTCGAGCGCAACGAGGGCTGTGAAGACCTCGCTCTGGTCGGCATCGTCACGCGCGGCGACCTTCTGGCAAAGAAACTCGCCGAGGAGATCAAGGAGATCGAGGGCGTCGACGTTCCGCTCGGCAGCCTGGACATCAGCTTCTACCGCGATGACTATGCGACCAATTTCGCTCCCGCGATCCACGCTACCAACATTCCCTTCAGCGTCGATGGCAAGCGCGTCGTGCTGGTGGACGACATCCTGTATACGGGCCGTACTATCCGCGCCGCTCTGGATGCCGTCATGGACCTGGGCCGTCCGAGCCGCATCGAGCTGGCAGTTCTCGTTGACCGCGGTCACCGTGAGCTCCCCATCTCGCCGGACTTTGTCGGCAAGAACGTTCCCTCGTCGCATGAGGAGAACGTGCACCTATATATGAAGGAAGTCGACGGCCACACCGCCGTCGAGATTAACGACGTCGCGCCGGGTTCCCACGTGGGCTCCGCGCCGCTGGGAGGTGAGTAGTACCGTGGCGTTCAACCATAAGCACCTGATCGACATTACCGAGTACTCCGAAGAGGATATCAAGCTCATCCTCGAGACCGCCAAGGCGTTCTCTGAGGTCAACGAGCGTGCGATCAAGAAGGTCCCCACGCTCAAGGGCAAGACCATCGTCAACATGTTCAACGAGCCCTCGACGCGCACCCGCAGCTCCTTCGAGCTCGCCGAGAAGCGCCTTTCGGCCGACAGCCTCAACTTTGGCGGCTCCTCGACCTCCACGGTCAAGGGCGAGAGCCTCGTCGACACCGTCGAGACCCTCAACGCCTACAAGATTGATTGCATCGTCGTTCGCGATAAGCACGCCGGTGCTCCCTACATCGTCACGCAGAACTCGCCCGCGAGCGTCATCTGCGCCGGCGACGGCAAGCACAACCATCCCACGCAGGCCCTGCTCGACCTGTACACCATCTGGGAGCACAAGGGTGACTTCCACGGTCTGAAGGTCGCCGTCGTCGGTGATATCGCGCACTCCCGCGTGTGCGGCTCGCTGATCCCCGCACTTAAGATCATGGGCTGCGAGACCTACGCCGTCGCCCCCGGCACGCTGCTGCCGCCGGCGCCCGAGGTCCTGGGCTGCGACCACGTGACGAGCGACCTCGATTCCGTCCTGCCCGAGCTGGACGTCGTCTACATGTTGCGCGTGCAGCAGGAGCGCCTCGAGGGCGCACCGTTCCCCACGATTCGTGAGTACCACAAGCTCTTCGGTCTGACCAAGGACCGCGAGAAGCTCATGAAGCCCGATGCGATTATCTGCCACCCGGGCCCCATCAACCGCGGCGTTGAGTTCGACTCCTATATGGCCGACCACCCGCAACGCTCCGTCATCCTGGAGCAGGTCTACGCCGGTATCTGCGTGCGTATGGCTATCCTGTATCTGCTGCTTGGAGGTGCCGATAATGGCCTTGCTTCTTAAGAATGCCCACGTCGTCGATCCGTCCGTCGAGCTTGACGGTGTCGTCGACGTCCTGATCGACGGTGACAAGATCGCCGAGGTCGGCGAGAACCTCGCCGCCGAGGGAGCCGAGGTCCGTGACCTTTCCGGCAAGTATCTCGTCCCCGGCCTGGTGGATATGCACGTGCATCTGCGCGAGCCTGGCTACGAGGTCAAAGAGGACATCGAGAGCGGCACCCGCGCTGCTGCCAAGGGCGGCTTCACCGGCGTGTGCGCCATGCCCAACACCGATCCCGTCACCGATAACGGCACCGTCGTGGAGTTCGTCAAGTCCCGCGCTGCCGAGGTCGGCCACTGCCGCGTCTATCCGTCGGGCGCCATGACCCGCGGTCTTAAGGGCGAGGCCATGTCCGAGATGGGCGATATGGTCGCCCACGGCGCCGTCGCCTTCACCGACGATGGTCGCGGCGTGCAGGGCGCGGGCATGCTCCGTCGCTGCATGGACTACGGCAAGATGTTCGGCAAGGTCTTTATGAGCCACTGCCAGGACGAGGATCTGGTCGGCCACGGCCAGATCAACGAGGGCAAGGTCTCGACCCGTCTGGCCCTCGAGGGTTGGCCGGCCGCCGGCGAGGAGCTTCAGATTGCCCGCGACATCGAGATTGCCAAGCTGACCGGTGCCAAGCTGCACATCCAGCACATCTCCACCGCTCATGGCCTGGAGCTCGTGCGTGCCGGTAAGGCTGCCGGTGTCCAGGTGACCTGCGAGGCTACCCCGCACCACATGTTCCTGACCGAGAACGACCTGGACGAGACCTACAACACCTCGCTCAAGGTCAATCCGCCGCTGCGCACCGACGAGGATGCCGAGGCCATCCGTCAGGGTGTCATCGACGGTACCGTCGACGCTATCGTTACCGACCACGCTCCCCACACCCCGTGGGAGAAGGCCCGCGAGTTCGAGCTTGCGCCCTTTGGCATGATCGGCCTCGAGACCTCGCTGTCGCTTGTGCTCTCCGAGCTGGTCAACACGGGCAAGATGAGCATGGGCCGCATGGTCGAGCTCATGGCCATCAAGCCGCGTGAGATCCTGGGCCTCGACCAGGTTCAGGTCAAGGCGGGCTCCGTTGCCGACCTGACCGTGTTCGACCCCTCCGCAACCTGGACGGTTGGCGAGGACGGTTACGAGTCGCGTGCCGAGAACTCCGGTTTTGCCGGCCGCACGCTCACCGGTCGTGCCACCGATGTATTTGTCGGTGGCAAGCAGACGCTCGCCGACGGCTGCATCTGCTAGCATAGCCTTATCGCTTTTGTGCGCGGCGCCCTTGCGGTGCCGCGCTTTCTGTTCGTTTAGACCATGCAACCGCATGGGGGATTGGAGCGTCTATGCCCACACCTTCCACTGCACGCATGCACGACTTCGAGGTCGTCTCGAACCGGGAGATCGCCGACGGCATCTTCTCGCTCGTCATCTCGGCCCCCAAGCTTGCAAGTGCGCTCAAGCCCGGTCAGTTTGTGAACATCGCCGTCCCCGGCGATGCGTCTTCTCTGCTTCGTGTGCCCTTGAGTTTCTACCGCGCCGACGCCGAGGCCGGCACCGTCGAGCTGTGGTACGCCGTCGTGGGCGACGATACCCGCCGTTTGTCCCAGATGGGCCCCGGCTCCACCTCTAACCTGCTGGGCCCCGGTGGTCGTGGCTGGATGGTACCCGAGGGCACCAGGAAGGCTTTGCTCGTCGCCGGTGGTATCGGCGTTCCGCCTGTGCTTTGTCTTGCCGGTATGCTTGCCGAGCAGGGTGTTGATGTGGACGTGTGCCTGGGCTTTGGCACCGCGTCCAAGGCCGTGGGTGTCGAGGAGTTCCGCGCGCTGGGCGCCACGGTTAATGTGTGCACCGACGACGGTTCGCTCGGCACGCACGGTTTTTGCACCGATCCTGCCGCAGAACTGCTTGGCGAGGGCGGCTACGACTACGTGGCCAGCTGCGGCCCCGCCGTCATGATGAAGAAAGTCGCCGCCGCTGCCGCTGAGGCCGGTGCGTACTGCGAGGTGTCGCTCGAGCGCATGATGAGCTGCGGTTTTGGCGCCTGCAACACCTGCAATGTCGAGACGGTCGACGGTATGAAGGGCGCCTGCATGTGCGGCCCCGTGTTCGATGCTTCCAAGGTGGTGGTCTTCTAGTGGGTACCGTGAACATGGCCGTCGATTTCGGCGGCGTCAAGATGCGGAACCCCATCAACACCGCAGCCGGTACCTTCGGCTACGGTTGGCAGTTCCAGAATTTCTTCGATGTTTCCCAGCTGGGCGCCATTACCACCAAGGGCTGTGCCGCCGAGCCCTGGCCGGGCAACCCTGCGCCCCGCATGGCCGAGATTCCTGGCGGTATGATCAACTCCGTGGGCCTGCAGAACCCCGGTGTCGCCGCCTTTGCCCGTGAGTCCGGCCCGTGGCTCGAGCAGCTGTCCAAGGACGGTTGCCAGGTCATTTGCCAGGTTGCCGGGCACTCCGTTGATGAGTTTGTGCGCGCGCTCGAGATGTATGTCGAGCTGTGCCCCTGGGCTGCCGGCTACGAGATCAACGTGAGCTGCCCTAATATCGCCGCCGGCGGTGCCGCCATGGGCTCCACGCCCGAGGGCGCCTCTTCCGTTATGGCTGCTTGCCGCAAGGTGACCGATAAGCCGCTGTTCGTGAAGATGGCGCCGGTCAACGTCGCCGAGATCGCCAAGGCCCTCGAGGCTGCCGGCGCCGACGGCCTTTCGGTCATCAACTCCATCCAGGGCATGGCCATCGACGTCCATACCCGCAAGTCCCGCGTGGCCAAGCCCAAGGGCGGCCTTTCGGGCCCGCTGTGCCACCACATCGCCGTGCGCATGGTCTGGGAGGTTGCCCAGGCCGTCGATATCCCCATCAACGGTGTCGGCGGTGTCATGACTGGCGAGGATGCGGCTGAGTTTATCCTGGCCGGCGCCACCTGCGTGTCGGTCGGCATGGCCAACTTCGTCGATCCGTGCGCTTCGCTTAAGATCGCGCATGAGCTCGAGGCCTGGGCCGAGTCCCAGGGCGTAAAGGACATCAACGAGCTGGTGGGTGCTTTCGAATGCTAGAGAATGATGCCCGCGACCGTGTTATCGTCGCCCTCGACTGCGACCGTGAGCGCGCGCTCGAGCTCGCCCACGAGCTTTCGGGCCATGCCGCTTGGCTCAAGGTCGGCATGACGCTCTATTACGCTGAGGGTCCCCAGATCGTCAAGACCTTTAAGGACCTTGGCTTTAAGGTCTTCCTCGACCTTAAGTTCCACGACATTCCGCATCAGGTGCGCGGCGCTGCCCGCTCGGCCTCGCTTGCCGGTGCCGACCTGCTTTCGGTCCACGGCCTGGGCTCGGGTGCTATGCTCGCTGCCTGCCGCGAGGGTGCCGAGGAGGCGCGTGAGGACCGCGCCAAGCTCGTCGCCATCACCGTGCTCACGAGCATGAATCAGGATGCTTTGAGCGAGATCGGCGTCGAGTCTCCCGTGGCCGAGGAGGCCGCCCGCTTGGCAAAGCTTGCTCAAGCCACTGGCATCGATGGCATCGTGTGCTCACCGATGGAGGCTCACGACATGCGTGAGCTGCTGGGTCCTGATGCCCTGATCGTGACTCCGGGTGTGCGTCCGGTGGGTGCCGCCCTTGGTGACCAGTCCCGCGTGGCGACGCCTTCCCAGGCTATCGAGCGTGGCGCAAGCCACATTGTGGTGGGCCGTCCCATCACCGGTGCCGACGATCCGGTTGCCGCCTTTGACGCCATCGTCGCCGAGCTGGTCGAAAACGTCGCGTAAAAGATTCCCCTAAGTCACCACTTTTGGGTCTCATTAGCACAAAATAGCCCCTGTGCCTGCGTAAACTTTCCCATCCTTTGTGTGGAATCGCAGGTCAGGGGCTTAACTTTGGGCGCAGTATATTGCACTTTTTGCGGGTATCGTCTAACCTATGGAGCCGCGATTAGGCATTTTGTACGTTCTACGTGCTAAAATGCCAATTATTGAATCAGATATAACCCAACTATTTGGAGGTACGAATGGCACTCCCTCAGCTTACCGACGAGCAGCGCAAGCAGGCTCTTGAGAAGGCTGCTGCCGCACGTCACGCCCGCGCTGAGCTTCGCGAGCAGATCAAGAAGGGCGAGAAGTCCCTCGAGTCCGTGCTCAACTCCGATGACCCCATCGCTTCCCGCATGAAGGTTTCCACCCTCATCGAGTCTCTCCCCGGTTATGGCAAGGCCAAGGCCGCCAAGATCATGGAGGAGCTCGGTATCTCCGCTACTCGTCGCGTCCAGGGCCTCGGTGTCCGTCAGCGCGAGCAGCTCCTCGAGCAGCTGACCAAATAAGTGAGCGCTCAGGATTCCAAGCTCTTTGTGATTTCTGGACCGTCAGGCGCAGGCAAGGGTACGCTCGTCACTCGTGTGCGCGAGCGCCGCTCGAACCTGGGTCTGACGGTTTCGGCTACCACGCGAGCACCACGCAAAGGTGAGGTCGACGGCGTCAACTACTTTTTTCTGACGCGCGAGGAGTTCGACCGCCGCGTGGCAAACGGTGAGTTTGTTGAGTGGGCTGAGGTCCACGGTAACTGCTACGGCACGTTGGTGAGCGAGGTCACATCCAAGCTCGCCTCGGGCTCGTCTCTGATTTTGGAGATCGATGTCCAGGGCGCCCTGCAGGTGAAGGAGCGTTTCCCCGAGGCCGTGCTGATCTTTATCAAGCCGCCTTCGCTTGAGGTGCTCCGCGAGCGTCTGGTCGGTCGCGGTACCGAGACGCCCGAGACGATTGAGCTGCGTATGGCAAACGCCGCCGATGAGCTTGCCCTTGCCGACCGCTACGACGACGTCGTGGTGAATGACGATCTCGACCGCGCGACCGATGAGCTCGTTCGCGTTCTCGATATGCATGAAAGGATCTGAGGTCCGTGTCCGTTGTAAAGCCTTGCATTGACGATCTTCTGGAGAAGACCGATCACAACCGCTTCCTGCTCGCTTCGCTTGCCTCTAAGCGCGCCTGCGACATCAATAGCATGCTGCGTGGCCAGCACAACCGCGTGCTTGCCGTCCAGGATGTCGATGACATCACCATCGGGCTTTCCGGTGCCGATACCATCTCGATGGCTATGGACGAGATTGTCGACGGTGACATCTCTTACGACGAGGCCCGTTACGAGAAGGCGCTCGGCCACAAGGTTGCTGAAGCCTAAATGGCGGCTCGCGTCTGCCTGGTCCACTATCACGAGGTTGGACTGAAGGGCAAGAACCGCGCACATTTTGAGCATATCCTCATGGATAACATCAAGGCGGCCTTGGCCGCCTTTTCCGTGAACGCCGTGTCTCGAATTTCCGGTTATATCCTCGTGACCTTTAACGAACATCAGGCCGACGAGGCGGCGCGTGTCATTCGCACCGTTCCCGGCGTTGCCCGTGTGTCTTTGGCGTATCACACCAACCGCGACCCGCAGGAGTACTGCGCCGCCGCCGTGAAGGCGCTGCGCGAGTTTGGTTCCTTCGATTCGTTTAAGGTGCACGCCAAGCGCTCCAATACTGACTATGAGCTCACCTCGATCGATATCAATCGTCAGGTGGGCGAGGTACTGTGTGAGGCCTTCCCCGATAAAAAGGTTCAAATGCACGACCCCGATGCAATGGTGCACGTACTGGTGGTCCAGGGTAGCGTTTACGTGTACGCACGCTCCGAGCGCGGCGTGGGCGGTCTGCCGGTGGGTTCTGCCGGCAAGGTCGTGACGCTGCTGTCCTCGGGTATCGATTCTCCGGTGGCGACCTGGATGCTCGCGCGCCGCGGCGCGGTTTGCGTGCCGGTACATTTCTCCGGTCGTCCGCAGACGCCCGATACGAGTGAGTATTTGGTGCAGGATATCATCCGTGCGCTTGAGCCGGGTGTCCAGATCGGCCGCCTGTACGTGGTGCCGTTTGGCGACTGCCAGCGTGAGATTTCGGTCACCTGTCCCAGCAACCTGCGCGTGATCATGTATCGCCGCATTATGTATTCGGTTGCTGAGCGCATTGCACACATCGAGGGTGCCAAGGCCATCGTTACGGGCGAATCGCTTGGACAGGTTGCTTCCCAAACGCTTGAGAACATCATGGCCGTCAACGAGGCCGTGAAGATCCCCGTGTTCCGTCCTCTCATCGGTTCGGACAAGCAGGAGATCATCGCGCGCGCCGAGGAGATCGGTACGTTCGATATCTCGACTGAGGCCGCTCCCGACTGCTGCACGCTGTTTATGCCGCGCCGTCCCGAGACACACGCTAAACTCGATGCCGTGCATGAGGCCTGGGAACTGTTTGATCACGAGGAGATGATTGAGCGCCTGCTCAAGCAGACCGAGTACATCGACTTCGAGAGCAACACATATAAGGCCCCTAAGACCTTAAAACGCAAACATTCGGAGCTTGCTCCGCGTGAGATTTACCAAGATTACGAGTAAATTTGTGCATAGACCGACGATGCGCCTGCATCGTCGGTCTTTTGCTATCTGGGCATTTTGCGGCTAAGTGTTCATTTGCTGACGTGTGCCTGAATAAATGGACAGATTTGTGCAAGGTTTTGGTCAGCTTTTGTTTTGACCTCGAAAACCGGTTTTGGGGCGTGGCTGTTGCGGAGCTCCTTTCCTGACACGATGATGTTGGGAGGTTTTGCTATGGCGCAGCGCGAACAACACGAACGAGTCAAAAAGATGGACCGCTGGGCGGGCAAACTGCTCGGTCATAAGGCAGTGGTGATGGCGATACTGGTCGTCATTGCGATGGCGAGTGGACTGGCAATGGCGAACTTTGGCGGCGGTGCCGGCGGTGTGTCGTTTGAGCGCACTGATGGTTCGGGCACGTTAGTGGAGCCGGGATCCGGCGATGCTTCGAGCGGAAAGACATCCGAAGGCTCTTCGCCTAAGGCGTCTGCCGCGGCAGAGGTCTATGTCGATGTTGATGGCGCCGTGGTGTCACCCGGTGTATATCGCCTCAAAGACGGGGCGCGGGTGGCTCAGGCGATTGATGCCGCCGGCGGGCTGGCGCCCGAAGCAGACGTTACGGGGCTTAATCGTGCATCCAAGGTCACTGATGGACAAAAAATTCACGTTCCAACGGTAGGGGAGCAGCAGGTGTCCATTGCGGAAGCCGGTGTTGATGGTGGGGCTTCCGCATCATCAGGCGTCGGTGGCGCAACAGGCCTAGTAAACATTAATACGGCAAGCTCGGCAGAGCTGCAGACGCTCTCGGGAATCGGTCCCTCAATGGCACAGTCGATTATCGATGAGCGGACAAAGAACGGTGCTTTTGCTTCGGTTGACGATTTGATGCGCGTGTCGGGAATCGGCGAGAAGAAACTTGCCAAAATCAAAGATTGCAACGGTGTACAAAGGGAACATAATAAAAAACTTAATAATGGACTGCCAATCTTACACAAAGTACCGCCCAAACGAGACTACGGGCGGTATTTTTGTATCATGGCGGAGAAAGGAGGAACTTCCCACGGGGGCTTGACTGAAAAGTTGAGCCTCTTTTTTCATGCCAAAAAACAGGAGGTAAATGCTTATGGCAGATGATAAAACCACAAAAACGCCGGAACAGCCGGTAACGGATAGCGGGCCGGGCAAGGAAACGCCTCCCGCTCCCCAAAAAGAGCCGGAGAAGGTTTCCGTTTCCCCGGAGCCGGAAAAAAAGACGGAACCAGAGGTAAAGACCCCACAGGTTTCTGTCTATAACTTCACTGAAATTATGAAGGAAAAGAAAGCCGAGGAACGGGCGGCAGCTCCCGGCGTGGAAAAGCCTGACCCGGCAAAAACGGAAAAATCGGAAAAGCAGCCGGAGGCTCCGAAGAAAGCGGAGGAAAAACCCAAAGAGCCGGAACAGCCGAAGCGCCGGGGCCGTCCCCCGAAAGAAGATAAGGACAAGGCCGCAGCCCCGAAGCCCAAAGCTCCTGCACAGAAACCGGAAAAGGCGGTCAAAAAGGAACCGGAGAAAAAAACGGCTCCAACGGTACAGGCCGCTCCCGCTCCGAAGGAATCCGAAAAGCCGAAGGATGCACCACGCCGGGGCAAGGAGCAGATCGTCTATATCAAGCTGAACGAACTCCACGCCTTTAAGAACCATCCCTTTGAGGTCCGGGATGATGAAGAAATGCGAGCTATGGTGTCCAGCGTCAAGGACAAGGGCGTTACCCAGCCTGCTATCGTCCGTCCCCGTGAGGATGGCGGCTATGAGATTGTGTCCGGCCACCGCCGCCAGAAGGCCAGCGAGCTTGCCGGATATGCGGATATGCCCTGTATTGTTCGCAATCTGACGGACGATGAAGCCATCACGCAGATGGTCGAGGACAATCTCAACCAGCGTGAAGAAATCCTCCCCAGTGAGCGGGCCAAAGCCTTGAAAATGCAGCTTGAGGCCATCAAGCACCAGGGCTCCCGCACTTCGGGCCAGATTGACCCGAAGGACGCAGGAAAACGCTCCAACGAAATTGTAGCCGAGCGCAATAAGATGGCGGTCAAGCAGGTGCAGCGGTATATCCGGCTCAATGAGCTGGTTCCCGACCTGATGAAGCTGATGGATGAAAAAAAGCTGGGCTTTACTACGGCGGTGGAGCTTTCCTATATCGGCAAGAAGAACCAGAACTATATCGCCGTCGCCATTGACAGCCAGCAGTCCTCGCCTTCACAGGCGCAGGCAAAGCGTATGCGTGAGCTGGACGAAAAGAAGCTGCTCAACGGGGATGTGATCGACGGCATTATGATGGAGGACAAAAAGGAGGTAGACAAAGTGATTTTGACAGGTGCGGAACTGAGCAAGTATTTCGGCAAGGAAACTACGCCGAGGGAAATGAAGGACCAGATCATCAAGCTGCTGGACGACTGGAAGGGTCAGCAGAAGGAACATGAAAAGCCGGAGAAGAAAACCGAACAGGAAAAGTAAGCCCAAACTTCGGGTCAGCATGGCACGAGGATTGCGGGGCTCTGCCCCGCGCCCCGAAGCTCTGGAGATATAAATTATTCCCCGTCGCCAGTTATTCCGTAGCATAGCCGGGAAAATCAGTCAAGGGCAGCGCCGCCGCAGGCGGTGCCAGAGGCACCCTTGACGGATTTCTCCCGGTTATGCTTTTTCCCGGTCAAGCGACGGGGATATAAATTCTCCAGAGCCGTTCCCCTTCCCGGGGGAAGGGGCGGAGGGGTTGGGCGAACTCTTGCTTTTCCCTAAACCAAAACAGAAATGGAGGCTCAACCAATGAAACGACCTTTAGCATACCTGACCGCCGCATGGAGCGGCGAGCCGGATGTTGATATGGAGCTGGCGGCCCACTACTGCCGTCTTGCTTATGAGGCGGGCTTTTCCCCGATCTGCCCGCTCTTGTATCTGCCGCTGTTTTTGAATGACAGCATTCCCGAGGAACACAAGGCCGGGATTGATATGCGCCGGGATATGCTGCGGCGCTCCCACACCCTGATTGTCTGCGGCAGCGCTGTGGACGAGGATGTAAAAAATGATATTGCGGTTGCCGGGCGGCTGGGCATTGCGGCGACCACACTGGAAGGGGTGCTTGCCGTGAAGGGACACGGCACCCCGGGCCATGCCGGACATTAAGCTGGGAAGCCTTTTCGACGGGATTGGCGTGTTCCCTCTGGCTGCTTCCCGGTGCGGTATCCGTCCGGTATGGGCCAGTGAGATTGAAAAAGCGCCCATCTCTATAACCAAAAGGCACTTTCCCGACATGGTGCATTTGGGGGATATTACGAAGGTGGACGGCGGGAAAATCCCGCCGGTTCATGTAATTACCTTCGGTTCCCCCTGTCAGAACCTTTCTCTGATCGGCAACCGCTCCGGCCTTGCCGGGGCAAAATCAAGCCTGTTCTATCAGGCGTTTCGTATCATACAGGAAATGAGGGATGCTACTGATAACCTATATCCAGCTATCGCTGTTTGGGAAAACGTCATGGGAGCGTTTTCTACAAATGACCGGATGGACTTTAGAGCCGTCTTATCCGCCTTCTCGGACACCGAAGTTCCAATGCCTCCTTCGGGAAGATGGGGAAACGCCGGAATGGTGCGAGGGGGAACGCCTGATGTGTGCTGGCGACTCATGGACGCCCAGTATTGGGCAGGCTCCCGAAGGCTGGCACGAAGGCAGCGGATTTTCGTCGTGGCGGATTTTGGAGGCAGACGTGCCGCAGACATACTATTTAAGCCCCGTCCAATGCTCCCACTTTCTCCGCCTTGCGGAGAGGGCGGGTGGGCCGCCGCCGAAGGAGATCGAACAGCTTCTTTTGAAACAGGGCGGCAGATACCAGTCATCCACCCCTTTCAGTGCTTCCGTATGCGGGGAGCGGCAAAAAGGCAGGAAGAAACGGCCTTCCGAAACAGCTTCGGATTACCAACTGACCCTTTTCCCACTCTTTTAGCCAGTGATGTAACGCCCTTTGCCTTCTGGTATGAGGGCGACCCGAAGGGCGGCTGTATCCGTTTTCTGACGGAAACGGAAAGCGAACGGCTGATGGGGCTGCCAGAGGGCTGGACAAAGTACGGGGCGGACGGCGTGGAGATCCGGCCTCTGCAACGCTACAAGGCACTGGGAAACGCGATTGCCCTCCCTTGCGCCGATTACATTATGGCCGGGATTTATGAGGTGCTGGCTGACCGGGCCGGAAAGGAGGAATGAGCCCATGTTTGAAGCCTATATAACCAATACAGCCCTATACCCCTTAATGGGGATTGAGGTAGGGACAACGGTACATTTCCCCATGACGACACAGGAGTTGCAGGCCGCCCTTGCCAAAATCGGGATAGACGGGAAACGGTACAGCGAAGTGTTCTTTACCAGCTTTGACAGTGATGTGCTGGGGCTCTACGATTATCTCTACGAATGTGAGAACATCGACGAGCTGAACGAGCTGGGCCACGCCCTGCTGGAAGTACGGGATAAGGGCGGACTGGAAACCTTTGAAGCCGCTCTTGTCTTGGGAAACCACACAAGGAGCGTGAAGGATTTGATAAACCTGACGCAGAACCTTGACCTTTACCGCTTTTACCCGGATATTTCCGATGATGAAGGGCTGGGCCGTCTTTACGCCGACGAGCTTGGGACTATCGACATACCGGAGCACATTCAGAACTACTTCGATTATGAGGCATACGGGCGGGATGTGCGTATCAACGAGGGCGGCGTATTCGCTCCCGGTGGGTATGTGTCGGCAGTCCCGGAGGGCTTCAAGGAGTATTACCACGGGCCGCAGGACATTCCGCCGGAACACCGGATATTTGCCTATCCTGAAAAGGCCGAGCCTGTCCACTCCATTCTCGCTACACTCAAACGGTTTCAAGAAGCCCCACCCGCTCCGAAAAAGGACAAGACGGAGACTTCCCATGAAGAACGGTAAGACTTCGGGCCAGCATGGCCCGAAGCATGAAGGAGGTGCATACCATCAACTATTACCCTATCAATGAAGGGGCCGCCCGCCGGGCAAAAGAAATGAACAGCTTTTCCGACTACAAGGAAGGGAGCGCAACGGCGGAATACCGGGCAATGGTGGACAAGGCCGCCGCCATAGCGGAACAGCAGAAATCCCGGGTGGACCCCATGTACCATGAGAAGATCGACCATCTGTTAGACACCTACGCCCGCAAGCTGGCCGAAAACATGAACCAGGGCTTTGCCATTGACGCAAGGGTTCCCTCTGTGATGATCGCCGGACCTGCCAATTTCCCGGTGGGAAAGAAGGAAAAACAGAACCGGGCGCGGGACAGCAACATGGAGGAATGGCGGCATATTCAAGGGCTGCTGGATAAGATACGCAGCACCGGCATGGGCGGGATCAGCGCCGATGACCCGGCAGCGATTGAAAAGCTCCAGAAGAAGCTGGACGGGCTGGAACGCTCCCAGCTCATTATGAAGGAGGTCAACGCCTATTACCGCAAGCATGGCAAGCTGGACGGCTGTGCGCTGCTGTCGCTGGACCAGATTGAAAAGCTGAAAGCAAGCATGGCGTCAAGTTGGCGAAGCGACCCGAGGCCCTTTGAAAGCTACCAGCTAACCAACAACAATGCGGAGATCCGCCGGGTAAAGGCCCGTATCGAACAGCTTTCCAAACAGGCACAGCAGGAATTTTCCGGCTGGGAGTTCGATGGGGGTCGTGTGGAAATGAACCGGGAGGACAACCGCTTGCAGGTGTTCTTTGACGGAAAGCCTGACGCGGACACCCGGGCCGAGCTGAAAAGCAGCGGCTTTCGTTGGGCTCCCAGCGTGGGCGCATGGCAGAGGCAGCTCACAGACAACGCCATCCGGGCGGCTGACCGTCTGGAATGTATCAAGCCGCTGTCCGGCGAAAAGCCCTCTATCTTGCAGACCATGCGGGAACAGGGCGAAAAAGTCCAGACGGAGCCGGAAAAGAAAGCTCCGTCCGGCAGAGATGCCGAGCGGTAAGCCTCGGGCCACATTGGCCCGAGGTTTTCTGTTCCCCGAGATTGTACGGGGGCCTCCCGGATAGCGGGAACCCCGACGGAAAGGAGGTTTTATGCAGGAAGAAGTAAACCAAAAAACGGTTGCCCTTTCAATCAGGACAACGAAGCTCACGGGAAAAGTGCTGGCTGCCGCTCTTGGGAAGGTAGCGCGGGCGCTGCAAAAGCACCACCGGAAGGCGCTGACCCCGCAGGGACGCCAGAGTGTAAAAAAGCTGATGAACCACTATGGCGGCAAAAGCGCCATGCCCTATGTGGGAGCCCCAAAGGATTTTGACCGGATCGCAAAGGAGTTCCATGTGGACTACGCTTTCCATAAAGTGAGCCCCGGTCATTACCTGCTGTTCTTCAAAGCCAATCAGGCGGACGCTATCACGGCGGCCTTCCAGAAGTACAGCGCAAAGGTGCTGAACAAAGAGCAGGACAAGGCTTCCATCCTCGGCCAGCTTCGGAAATTCACGGAGCAGATCAGGACGCAGGCAAAGGAAAAGCAGCGAACCAGAGAGGCGGTGAAGGACGGACGTTGAGTGACAAGATTAGAAAATATGTGCTCCCAAACCTGCCGTACCTCTTTGTGTTCTGGTTCTTCTCCAAAATCGGGACGGCATACCGGATCGCCCCCGGCACAGACTTCGGGACAAAGCTCATGGGGATGCTCGATACCTTCCCCAAAGCCTTTGAAACCTACTGGCCGGGGCTGGGAGGTATTGACCTGCTGGTGGGCCTTGCCGGTGCGGCTGGGGTGTATCTGCTGATACAGTCAAAGATCAGGCAGGCGAAAAAATTCCGGCGGGATGCAGAGTACGGCACTGCCCGCTTTGGAACAAAGGAGGATATAAAGCCGTTTGTAGACCCTAAATTTCAGAACAATGTCATTCTGACCGGGACGGAGTTCCTTACCATGAACACCCGTCCGAAGATACCCGCCAATGCCCGGAACCTAAACGCCTGTGTCATCGGATCGTCCGGCTCGGGAAAGACAAGGTTCTGGTTGACCCCGCAGCTCCTTCAAGCCCATTCCTCGTATGTGGTGGTAGACCCGAAGGGCGGCACTCTCGACCAGTGCGGGCGGTTTCTGCAACGGGAGAAATACAGGGTGCGGGTGTTCAACAGTATCGACTTTTCAAAATCCATGCACTACAATCCGCTGGCCTATATCAAGACGGAAAGCGATGTTTTGAAATTTGTTACCGCCCTGATTGCCAACACCAAAGGCGACGGCAAGGAGGGCGACGAGTTCTGGACAAAAGCAGAAACCCTCTTGTACTGTGCCCTTGTGGCCTACATCGTCTTTGAGGGGCCGGAGGAAGAACGCAACATGAATACGCTGGTGGAAATGATAAACAGCATGGAAGTCCGGGAGGATGACGAAACCTTCAAAAACGCGGTGGACTATATGTTTGACGGGCTGGAACGCCGCAGCCCCCAGCACTTCGCCGTGAGGCAGTATAAGAAATACAAGCTCGCCAGCGGCAAGACAGCCAAAAGCATCTTGATTTCCTGCGGTGCAAGACTGGCTCCCTTTGATATTCCCCAGCTTCGGGAGATCATGTCTTATGACGAGCTGGAGCTTGATAAGCTGGGGGACGAAAAATCGGCGCTGTTCTTCCTTATCAGCGACACGGACACCACCTACAACTTTTTGGTTGCCCTTGCTTTCTCGCAGATGTTCAACCTTCTGTGTGAACGTGCTGACAACACCTATGGCGGGCGTCTGCCCTACCATGTGCGGGTGCTGTGGGACGAGGCTGCCAACACCGGGCAGGTGCCGGGGCTGGAAAAAATTGTGGCCGTCATCCGCTCCCGGGAGATTAGCCTGACGCTCTTTTATCAGGCTATGAGCCAGTGCAAGGCATTGTACAAAGACCATTCCGAAACCATCATGGGCAACATGGACAGTATCGTATTCCTCGGAGGCCGGGAGGCTTCCACCCTAAAGGATATTTCGGAAAACTGGCTGGGCAAGGCCACCATCTCTATGCAGACCGAGGGCCGAAGCCGTGGACAGTCTGAAAGTTACAGCCAGAATATGCAGCGGCTTGGCCGGGAGCTGATGACCACCAGCGAGATCACCACCATGCCCGGGGATAAATGTATCTTGCAGCTTCGGGGGCTCCCGCCCTTCCTGTCCCCGAAGTATGACTTGAAAAAGCACCCGAATTACAAGTACACAGCCGAATTTGATAAAAAGAAAAACGCCTTCCGCTTGGAAAGCCTGTTCCGCCACCGGCCATTGAGACTAAAGCCGGAGGACGAATACACGGTGTACGAAGTGGACGGCTCCGACACGGACGAAGAAGCTGACCTGTTGAACTTCGATGATCTGGACAGCGACGAGTTTGTGTAACTTCGGGCCATGATGACCCGAAGCGCCGCCGATGTGGGCGGCTTTTTTTGTACCCAAAACCATCAAACAAACAAAATGGAGGAACGTATATGGAATTTTTCAATCAGGCAATCGACATTCTCAAAATTCTGGTTATGGCTCTTGGTGCCGGTCTGGCGGTATGGGGCGTCATCAACCTTCTGGAAGGTTACGGGTCGGACAACCCTGCGGCAAAATCACAGGGCATTAAGCAGCTCATGGCTGGCGGCGGTGTCGTTCTGATCGGTCTTCAGCTTATCCCTCTGCTGTCCGGCCTGTTCAGCTAAGTGTCACCCGTTGTCCCTTTTCCAGAAAAGGAGCTGATGTATGGACTTTATCATCGACGCAATCGTTGAATGGCTGAAAGGTCTGCTCGTCGATGGTATCATGGGAAATCTGGATGGCCTTTTCGATAACGTCAATCAGAGCGTTGGCGAGATCGCCACACAGGTAGGCACGACCCCGGCGGACTGGAACGCCGGGGTCTTTTCCATGATACGACAGATCTCTGAAACTGCCATCCTGCCAATCGCCGGGGTCATCCTCACTTTTGTAATGACTTATGAGCTGATACAGATGCTCATAGAACGCAACAACCTCCATGAAGTTGACACATGGATGTTTTTTAAGTGGGTGTTCAAAACCTTTGTGGCTGTGATGATCCTGACGAACACCTTCAATATCGTGCTGGCGGTCTTTGATGTGAGCCAGCATGTGATACAGCAGTCAGCGGGCATTATCCAGAACGGGACAGAGATCACGCCGGATGTGCTGGACAGTTTGCGGACAGAGCTTGAGGCGATGGAGTTAGGTCCTCTGTTCGGACTCTGGCTACAATCCTTCCTGATCCAGCTTACCATGATTGCCTTAAACATCGTGATCTTCGTCATCGTATATGGCCGTATGATTGAAATTTATTTACTCACAAGTTTAGCGCCTATCCCGTTTGCCACAGTCCCCAACAGGGAAACCGGACACATGGGGCAGAACTATTTCCGCTCCCTCTTTGCAGTAGGCTTTCAAGGCCTATTGATTTTAGTCTGTGTCGCCATCTATGCGGTGCTGATCCAGAGTATCGCCACCGACGGCGACCCCATCGGGGCAATCTGGGGCTGTGTGGGATATACGGTGCTGCTGTGTTTTACCTTATTCAAAACAGGCAGTCTTGCAAAATCCATCTTCGGCTGCCATTAAAAGACTTCGGGCCATGCTGACCCGAAGAGGAAAGGAGGCGGTATGCCTCGGCGTTACAAACAGGGTGCGGACGGACAGCCGCACCCGGCTTTCTACGGAAAGCTCCCCGAAGAATTTTCTAAAGCAGACACCATGCGCTTTATGGTGGAAACCGATCTGAAACTGTCCGGGTGCGTATCGGCGGACACGCTGGCGGCACTCCGGGCGGAAGGCTATGACTACAAGGACGGGAACCTTGTTCCCGCCGGAAAGGAGGAAACCATGCAGGAAAAGGTTGCAAACACCACCCCGGCCGCACCGTTGAAGCTGGATGTAAGCGTGCGGGTCATCGAACCTGTGAAAAATCTGATGGGCTTTGCCAGCGTGAAATTCAATGACTGTTTTGTGGTGGAAAATCTGAAAATCGTACAGGGCAGCAAGGGGCTCTTTCTTGGGATGCCCAGCCAGCCAGACGGCAAAGGCGGCTACCGGGATATGGCCTACCCTGTCACAAAGGAGTTCCGGGAACAGCTCAACACCGCTGTTCTGCAAGCCTATGAGGCAAAGCTGGAACAGATGGCGGAGCGCGGCTCTGTGGGGCGTGCGTCCATTAGCGACCAACTCAAAGCCGGAAAAGCGGCTGCCGAACAGGCAAAGGCAGAACGGCCTCCGAAGGAAAAGCCCAGCCGCAGCGCAGAGCGTTGACCTCGGGCCATGCTGGCCCGAAGCAGAAAGGAGGCGGGAACCATGCCACGCAAACGGACGGGCTATGACGCGGCCTGCTATTACGACGGAAAACTGCTGGGCCGCTGTACCAAAGCGGACAGCGACGCCTATACCCTGTTGATGAACGCCTGCGGCGGGGAGGCCGCCCGGGTCCTGCGGGAATATGCCT
Organism: Collinsella sp. AM20-15AC; assembly: GCF_003471405.1. Lineage (NCBI taxonomy): Bacteria > Bacillati > Actinomycetota > Coriobacteriia > Coriobacteriales > Coriobacteriaceae > Collinsella > Collinsella sp. AM20-15AC. Next base: position 10,654 of record NZ_QRJA01000007.1, on the reverse strand, counting down.
ATTTTTCCCCGGAACTGAAAGCCATCTTAGAAAAGGCGGCGCTCATGCAAGCGGACCGGAGCCGGACGGGCGGAATGTTCCATGCGCCGAAAAGTTCCCCGTGGGGCGAGGTGCAGAGCTGTGAAACCCTCTGTCCGGGGGTGTTTCTGGTATCTACCGCCAGCCACGGCGGAACGATGGTGGCAAATGAGGTAGCCGCCGTCCTCTCCCCAGCGGCGAAAAAGTGCGGCTTCAAGGATAAGGGCTATATCTGCTATGAGGAGGACGCACAGGAAAGTGTGGTGCTCCGGGAGCTGCTGGACAAAAAACTGTGGAACATCCCTGACCGCATTAAGGACAAAGGACAGTTTGAAGAAAAGCTCAATCAGTCCATCCGGCAGTATAATCCCGAATACTGGCGGGCAAGGCAGAGCGGACGAGAAGCCGTCGAAGCTGCCCGCAGCACAGCCCCGGCCAAAGAAGCCGCAAGATAACCTCGGGCCATGCTGGCCCGAAGCAATAAAGGAGGTGTACCAAAATGGCCTATGTGCCAGTACCAAAAGACCTTTCCAAAATCAAGACAAAGCTGGCCTTCAACCTAACGAAGCGCCAGCTTGTTTGTTTTTCCAGCGCGGCGGCGGTGGGCCTCCCGGCTTACCTGTTTTCCCGTGGCAGTATCGGGAACAGTGCCGCCATGTTCCTGATGATCGGCCTCATGCTCCCGTTCTTCTTTCTGGCTATGTATGAACGAGACGGTCTGCCGCTGGAAAAAGTGCTGAAAAACATCATCCGCACCCGGTTCCTCTATCCCCGTGTGCGGCCTTACAAAACCGAAAACTTCTATGCGCTGCTTAGCGCCAGAAAGGAGGCGCAGCCGATTGCAAAACAGCAGAAGGGCCGGAAAGCCCGCAGGCAAAAAGCCTGAAAAGCAGAGCCTTCTCGGCCTGTTCACAAAGGGAAAGAACATTCCCACCACCGCCCAGCAGACCCTCCCTTACCGGGAAATGTACCGGGACGGGGTGTGCCGGGTAGCGGACCGCTATTACACCAAGACCATTGAATACGAGGACATCAACTACCAGCTCGCACAGTCCGAAGATCAGGCGGCCATCTTTGACGGGTGGAGCGCCTGCCTCAACTACTTTGATAGCAGCCTTCCGTTCCAGCTTTCCTTCCTCAACCACCGGAGCCGCCCGGGCAGCCGGTACAGCGTGAACATCCCCATGCAGGACGATGATTACAACAGCGTCCGGTGTGAGTATGTGGAAATGCTGGAAAACCAGATCGCCAAAAGCAACAACGGCATTGTCCGCACAAAGCTCCTGACCTTCGGCGTGAATGTGGACGACCTTTCCACCGCCAGGGCAAGGCTGGAACGTGTAGAGGCGGACATTTGCGGGAACTTCAAAAAGCTGGGCGTCAAGTGCCGATCCCTTTCGGGGCTGGAACGGCTGGAGCTTCTTCACGGGCAGCTCCACCCCGGCAGCGGCTCCCCCTTCCGGTTTTCATGGGATATGATCCCCAAAACCGGGCTTTCCACCAAAGACTTTATCGCCCCGGACAGTTTCGATTTCCGTTTCAGCCGACTGTTCCGGGTGGGGACGACCTGGGGCGCTGCCTCCTACTTGCAGATTTTGGCCTCGGAGCTCTCGGACAAGCTGCTGGCGGAGCTTTTGGAAATGGATGCGGAAATGACCATCACCCTCCATATCCAGACCGTCGATCAGGCCGCCGCCGTAAAATCCATCAAGGCCAAAGTCTCCGACATTGACAAGATGAAGGTGGAGGAACAAAAGAAGGCAGCCCGGTCAGGGTACGACATGGACATACTTCCACCCGACCTTGTAACGTACAGCAACGACGCAAAGACCCTCTTGGAAGATTTACAGAGCCGGAATGAGCGAATGTTCCTTCTGACCTTCCTTGTGGTAAACATGGCCCCGACCCGCCGGGAGCTGGACAATGATCTGTTCACGGTGTCGGGTATCGTCCAGAAATACAACTGCACCTTGAAGCGGCTGGACTTCCAGCAGGAGGATGGTTTTCTTTCCAGCCTTCCGCTGGGCCATAACGGCATTGAGATCAAGCGCGGCATGACCACCAGCTCCACGGCTATTTTCGTTCCCTTTATGACGCAGGAGCTCCGCATGGACGGCGAGGCCGTCTATTACGGGCTCAACGCTCTTTCCCATAACGTCATCATGGCAAACCGGAAAAAGCTCAAAAACCCCAACGGCCTGTTCCTCGGCGTGCCGGGTTCCGGCAAATCCTTTGCCGCAAAGCGGGAGCTTGTGAATGTGTTCCTTGCCACCCGTGACCGGATCATTGTGGTGGACCCGATGGGCGAATACTCGCCCCTTATCAAGCGGCTGGGCGGACAGGTCATCGAGATCGCCCCGGACAGCCCCCACCACATCAATCCGATGGACATTGACCTGAGCTTTGACGAGGAAAACCCGATGGCGCTGAAAGCCGACTTTATCCTGTCACTGATGGAGCTGATCGTTGGCGGCAAGGATGGCTTGCAGCCGGTGGAGCGGACCGTCATTGACCGCTGTGTGCGCCAGATGTACCGGGAACACTTGCAGGACCCGGAAACAAGCAAAATGCCGACCCTCCAAACCCTGTATGACCTGCTCTGTTCCCAGCCGGAGGGCGAGGCGGTACGGCTGGCAACTGCCCTTGAAATCTATGTGTCGGGTTCCCTTAACGTGTTCAACCATGAAACCAATGTGGACCTGAACCGCCGTCTGGTATGCCTTGACTTAAAAAAGCTGGGGGCCGGACTTCGGACGATTGCCATGCTCATTATGCAGGACTTGGTAAACTCGCAGGTGTCCATGAATTTCCTGCGCGGTATCGCTACATGGTGCTACTTCGACGAATTTCATGTGCTGCTCCGTGACCGTCTGACGGCAAGCTATTGTGTGGCGATCTGGAAAATGCTGCGAAAAAAAGGGTGCGTTCCCAGTGCTTTAACGCAGAACGTAAAGGATTTTCTGGCAAGCCCGGAGATTGAGAACATCTTTGAAAACTCGGACTTCCTTGTGCTGCTCTCGCAGGCACAGGGGGACCGGCAGATTTTAGCCAAACAGCTTGGGATCAGCCCCCACCAGCTTTCCTATGTGACCCATACCAATTCCGGCGAAGGGCTGCTGTTCTTCGGGAACACCACCATCCCGTTTGTTGACCGCTTCCCGCAGAACACCGAGCTGTACGCCATTATGACCACCCGCCCGGAGGACAAAAAACAGGAAATGAACCGGGCATAACACACTTCGGGCCATGATGGCCCGAGGTTTGGAAAGGAGGGATACATCATCGGAAAGAAACCGGACAAACGGAATTTTCAAAGGCCGGGGCCGACGGAGGATACCGGGAGCAATCGCCCCGGACCGGCTGAACGGGAAGGGCCTTCCCCCGCACCATCCCGACGCCTGCGGTTTAAGGACGAGGATACCGGGCAGGACAGTCCTTCGGGCCACAATGGCCCGAAGTCCAAAAGCGGTAAGTTTCAAGAGGACAGCCGGAAAAGCCGTCCCTCTGACCGCATGAGGCAGGAAGATGAAGCGGGCGGGCCGCAGGATACCGGCAAGGCACAGGAGCCGGAGGGCTCCGCCGAGAAGGCCGGGAGCAAAAAGGACAAGTACCAGAAAGCACAGGCAAAAGCGGAACACGCCGGGGAAAAGCTGGGAAAGGCCCGGGAGAAACTGGACAAGATCGAGGCAAAACGGGCAGCGAAGAAGCCGCCGGGGCTTGCAAAAAAGGCAGTCCGGGGAGCCCGTACAGAAGCGTGGTTCTATGTCCACAACAAGATACACGAGGTTGAGCATGAAAATGTGGGTGTGGAAGGAGCCCATAAATCCGAGCTGGCCGCAGAGGCCGGAGCCCGGAAACTGACCCGCTATGCCAAATGCCGCTGGCGGGAACACCCAGCCCGGAAGGTGGCAAAGTGGGAACGGAAGGACATAAAAGCCCGGGCCAATGTGGATTTTCAAAAGATGGCCTCCGAGCACCCGGAACTTGCCAGCAATCCGCTTTCCCGTGTGCAGCAGAAATGGAAACTGAAACGCCGGTATTCCAAAGAAGCAAAGGCGGCTGCAAAACAGGGCGCAAAGGCCGCAAAGAAAACCGCTGCCGCTTCGGGAACTGCGACCCGTCGGGCGGCGCAGTTTGTGACCCGTCATCCCGTGGCGGTGCTGGTCCTGCTCCTGCTGTTGCTGCTCTGTTTTCTTGTGTCGGCGGTAAGCTCCATCTTTCCCACGCTTGGCAGCGGCCTTGCCAATGCGTTATCCGGCACCTCCTACGCCTCGGAGGATACGGACCTGCTGGGCGTGGACGAGGACTACACGGCACTGGAAAACGAGCTGGCGCAGACGGTAGCGAACATCGAAAGCACCCATCCCGGCTATGACGAGTACCGCTATTCCGTGGACGAGATCGGCCATAACCCCTATGAGCTGGCATCCTATCTCTCGGCAAAGTACCATGTGTATTTCCGGGAACAGGTGCAGGACGAACTGCGGGAGATCTTCGAGGCACAGTATGAGCTGACCTTGACGGAGGAAGTCGAGATACGCTACCGCACCGAAACCAGCACCGACCCGGAGACCGGGGAAACCACCACCGAGGAAGTCCCCTATGAGTATTACATCTTAAATGTGACCCTCACAAACAAGACGCTGCCCGCCGTGATCCTGCCGAGGCTTAACGAACAGCAGCGGGAAATCTACACCGTTATGCAGCAGCTCAAAGGCAACAAACCCTATCTGTGGGAAGGGATTTACAACGGCGGCGAAGATACCGGCCCCAGCTATGAGATACCCGGCGAGGCGCTGGATGACCCGGCTTTTGCGGCGCTCATGGAAGAAGCCACAAAGTACATCGGCTGGCCCTATGTGTGGGGCGGCTCCAGCCCGTCCACCTCCTTTGACTGTTCGGGCTTTGTCTGCTGGGTGTACACGGCCAGCGGCGTCCACAACCTGCCCCGTACCACGGCGCAGGGCATTTATAACCAGTGCGCTATCATTTCCCCCTCCGAGGCAAAGCCCGGCGACATTATCTTTTTCACGGGAACCTATGACAGCCCCGGCCCTGTGTCCCATGTGGGGATTTATGTGGGCGACGGGATGATGCTCCATTGTGGTTCGCCCATCCAATACGCAAACATCAATTCAAGCTACTGGCAGACACATTTCTATGCCTTCGGGCGTTTGTGAGCCAGAGGAAAGGAGTCCTTGCATGAACAAGATCGACAAGCTCGATAAGGAATTGGAAAAAGCCCGGGAGAAGGCTGCCGAATGGCAGGCAAAAATCCGGGAGCTGGAAAAGCAGAAACAGGAGGAAGAAAACAGCCAGATCGTGCAGGCGGTGCGCTCGCTCAAACTGACCCCCGCCCAGCTTATGGCTTTTCTGAATGACCCCAAAAACAGCCTTACCGCTTCGGGCCATACTGACCCGAAGCCGGAGGCACCCGAAAAGGAGGACACAGCCCATGAAGAAAATTAAATACCGCAGGCTGGCGGCGATGGCTGCCAGCCTTTTGTGTTGCCTGAGCTTTACGGTCCCGGCCTACGCTCAGAGCAGCGAGCCGCAGCCGGAGACAACGCCCGCCCCGGTGGAAACCGAAGCGGAGCCGGAAACCCAGAACCCCTTTACCCCGGACGGGACGGGAACCGTGGTGGACAACGCCACCGACGCGGATGGAAAGGAGTTCTACACCATCACGACCGCAGACGAGAGCGTGTTTTATCTGGTGATCGACAAACAGAAAACCAGCGAGAACGTCTATTTCCTCAATACCGTTACCACAGACGACCTTCTTCCTCTTGCCGAACAGGGTAAGGAACCGCCCAAAGAAGTGACCCCGGAGCCAGAGCCAAAGCCCACCGAACCGGTGGAGGAAGTACCGGAACCCGAGCCGGAGAAAAAGGACAGCCCCCTTCTCTCTCTGCTCCTGATCGGTGCGGTGGTGCTGGCCGGCGGTGGGATTGGTTACTATTTCAAGATTTACAAGCCGAAGCATGAGGCCCCGGATTTGGAAGATGATTACTGCGAATATGAGGACGGGGAGCTGGAGGAGATCGCAGAGGAACCCGAGGACGAAGATACCCCGCCGTGGGAGGAAGATACGGAGGAATGAGAATGAATTTTACAAGCAGCCCTTTTGAACGAATGATGAAGGAAGTACCGCACCCCGGCTGGGACAATGACGACCCTTGTAAGGGATGCCGTTATTACAAGGAGTGCAAAGGAAAGAAAAAACAGTGCCGGAAGAAGTTCCGGGCGCTGATCGTGGAGCCCCGCCCTTCGGGCCATCGTGGCCCGAAGTCTTAAATGGACGCCCGGGAGCTGACCCGTGACGAGAAGAAGAAAATCCGTACTCTGGTCACGGGGATGTGCGCCAACTATGACCGGGAAAGCGGCCTGTGCCTTCCTCTTGACTGTGCCTGCTATATGCTGCACAAGTGCTGGACAGGGGCGTACTGCCGTTATTTCCGTGAGGCTGTCCTGCCTCTTAACCCGGAGCTTCAAGCGTCGTTGACAACGGAAGGCATCTCCCCGGAGCTGCGAGCCTGTGCGGTCTGCGGAAAGGCGTTTTTGCCCGAGGGGCGTCAAGCCTACTGTTCCGACGCCTGCAAGGCCGAAGGGAACCGCCGAAAAAGCCGGGAACGCATGAGGAAAATGCGGGAGAAAAGGCCGGGCGGCTGTTACGATTTGCCGCCTCCAAAGGCTTGACATTCCGGGCTTTTTTGAGGGTGTTTCCGGGGTGGGAATATCTTATTACATTTCTCCCCGGTCTGCCCTCTTATTTCGTAACATCCAGCACTTCGGGTCATGTTAGCCCGAGGCACAGAAAGGAGGTATCTCTTGGAGACAGTACAAGGATATGTGATTTTGAAAGCTGCCACCTTTGAAACCGGACACGGCTTTGCGCTGGGGCATAATCCGGGAGCGCCGAGCCCCTTTGTGACCTGGCAGTTTACCGAGGGGGAAAACGGCCATCGGGATTACTACTGGGGTCGCTATGGAACCAGTCAGGCATGGGCGCAGAGGGACTTTGACCGCCGGGTGGACGACTATCAGCAGTTTTACCATGCGGCGGTCAAGCATACCGAGCTGGGACCGGAGGGCGTTTACCGCTATTATTCCACCCAGCGGCCCGTGGACATAGGAACTTACCCGAAGCCGCCGGATAACCAGCCTCTTTCCATCGTCAACTACGATGATGACAGGCGGCGTCCTGTGGCAGACGGCAGGCTGATGGCATGGGGCGAACTGACCTACGCAAAGCCGCTGACCGAAAAGCAGATGGAGGATTATGAGCTGAAACCAGCACCGGGCAATCCTGACCGGGTGCGCCCATCCATTACTGCCCGGCTCAAAGATGAAACCAGAGGGCAGGAACCCCCGAAGGAGCCCGGCCAGAAGCGGAGCCATAAAAACCATGAGGAACGATAAAGGAGGATCGCCATGCACGAAAAAGACAACTATCTGAAAACCGCCGAGCTCTCCACAGAGCAGAACTGCAACATGATCGACGGCGTACCCAACAACACGCCCATCCCGCCCACGCCCCCGGAGCTGGACGCAAAACCGCTTGATAAGGTAAAGGAACCCAAAGAGCGCCGGAAAGGCCGGGAGCTGGAACGCTGATGGAGAACCGCAAGCGGAATGTCCATCTGCACGTCATGGTAACGCCGGACGAGCTGGCAGCCATCCATGAACGGATGGCTGAGGCGGGCATTTCCAACGCCGGGGCTTATGTACGGAAAATGGCTCTGAATGGGTATATCCTGCACATCGACCTTGCGCCCGTAAAAGAGCTGATCTCTCTGCAACGGCGCTGTTCTAACAATCTCAATCAGGTTGCCATACACGCACATACCTATGGCGTGTACCCGGAGGAAATCGACGGATTGAAGCGGGACTATGAAAAGCTGTGGGGCGAGGTGTCAAAGGTGCTGCGGGAGCTCTCCGAGCTGGTGGCAAAGTAAGACGAGGGCGGCAGGCTTCCGTTGCGGGGCTTGCCGCCCTGCTCTTTTTTTACCACTTCGGGCCAGTATGACCCGAAAGTTTGGGACAGGATTTACTAATCTTTCGCAACATTTATGTCCCCGGGCAGGCATGATAAAATAGAGGTAGGAAGGATAGATAAAGGAGGTTTTGAAGATGAAGATACTGCTGAAAATATTGGTTGCTCCCTTTGCTTTAGCGTTGTCCCTTCTGGCGGCTCTGCTGGTGTTCCTATTTGATATTTGTGCCGTCCTGCTGACGATTGCCTCTGTGATCCTGACGGTGCTGGGTGTCGCTCTCTTTTTCACGCCGACGCCCATAGGCGGGATTGTATTTCTGTTTCTTGCCTTCCTTCTTTCGCCGTATGGACTGCAAGCGGCGGCGGGCTCCCTTCTTTGGGCGCTGGACGGAGGCAAATCCGCTCTGTACCGGTTTCTGGCAAGTTAAGCAGCCTCGGGCCATACTGGCCCGAAGTCGGGGCGGTCTGAATGGGCCGCCCCTTTCTCATGGAAAGGAGGAATGATTTTTGGCTACCACAACTTTGTTACAGCGCCATGCGGGCGAAGGCGAAACGATTGCTGAGGCTATCCGGGATTGTCTGGACTATGGCAAGGACCCGGAGAAAACAGAAAGCGGAAAGTATATCTCCGCTTATGAATGTGATCCGGCCACCGTGGCGGACGAGTTCCTTTTGGCAAAGGCCAGCTATGCCGCTATGACGGGCCGGGAACAGAAGAAAGAAAATAATGTGCTGTGCTATCAGATACGACAATCCTTCTATCCGGGCGAGATCACCCCGAAGGAGGCGAACCGTATCGGCTATGAGCTGGCTATGCGCTGGACAAAGGGGCGGCACGCTTTTATCGTTACCACGCACACCGATAAGCAGCACATCCATTGTCACATTTATTACAACTCCACCACCCTTGACTGCACCCGGAAATTCCGAAATTTTTGGGGCTCCAGCTTCGCCCTTCGGCGGCTCTCTGACAGGCTGTGCCTTGAAAACGGGCTATCCATCGTGGAGAACCCAAAGCCCCGGAGCAAGGGCAAGTATCGGAACTATGGAGAGTGGCAGAAAGACCGGAAAGGGCCGCTTTCCTATCAGGACAGGCTGCGCCTTGCCATTGATACTGCGTTGGCGGAACGCCCCGCTGATTTGGACGAATTTCTCAATTTGATGAAGCGGGCCGGGTATGAGGTCAAGACGGTTCGGGGCGGCGGTATCAGCTTCCGGCTGACCGGGCAGGGACAGGAACGCTTCACCCGTCTGCGTGCCTCCACGCTGGGGGACGGCTACGACTTGCAAGATGTTCTGTCCGCCATTGAGGGCAAAGAAAAACGCCCCGGGCGCTCGGAGCGGAAAATCAGTCTGGCGGTGGATATTCAAGCAAAGCTGGCTGCCGGTAAGGGGCCGGGATATGAACGCTGGGCGAAGGTATTTAACATTAAGCAGATGGCCGCCGCTCTTGCCTATATACAGGACAATAACCTGACCGATTATGAGCAGTTGGCGAAGAAAGCCACCGAGGCGGCAGACCGTTTCCATGTTATTTCCGAACAGGTCAAGCAGACGGAGCAGGCCATGAAAACCAATGCCGGGCTAAAGGCCGCAACGGTTCAGTATGCCAAAACCCGCCCAGTCTTTGAGCAGTATAAGGCGACGAAGTACAGCCGGAAATTCCTTGCGGAGCATGAGGCCGACCTTGAACTGTACCGGGCTGCACAAGCGGAAATGCGCTCTCTGCTGGGCGGGGCGAAGCTCCCTAAAATGGATGTGCTGAAGGAGGAAGGCCGCAAGCTCACAGCAAAGAAAAAACAGCTCTATGGAGAATACCAGAAGGCACGACGGGATATGCAGGAGATCGTCACGATCAAGGCGAACATTGACACTCTGATGGGCTACACCGAACCGGGAAGAAAGCAGGAAAAGGAGCGTTAAGGTTATGAAAACAAGGAGCAAAGCGACGCTGACACTTCGGGCCATGTTGGCCCGAAGATACGGGTTTGGGGCGAGCCCCAACAAGCCGCCTTTGTGCCACTTGTGGCCACAGAGGCATTACTTGCCACTTAGCGGCAGCCCCTAAAATGGCGCAAAAAAACAGAGGCCCTTATTCTGGAACCTCCGTTTCTCTGGCTTTCTTAATGCCCTCGGCTGTGGCTTCTATCACGACAAGCTCTTTTTCATTCATGGAGTTTAGAAGTACATCAATGTGCTTTCTGCAAGAGCTTGACCTTGCCCCTCCGTCCGCATGAATAAATTGGTCAACTGAAACGTCAAACATGGTAATGAGTTTAACAAAAAGGTCGAAACTGGGATACTGACCTTTGTTCTCAATATTCATAATGGTACGGGAGTCACGGTCTACTAATTCCGCAACATAGGCTTGTGTCCAGCCCTTTTCTTCTCTGGCTCTTTTGAGAGCCGCCCCGAGGCCGTGAAAGTCAAACCTTCTTTCATCTTGGTTCATTCTCATATCACCCTATATCATTGTACATTTCGGGTTGGATTATGAAAATGTAATGAAATATGATGTAAGGTGGTATTTCATTTCCGCTATGTTTTCTTGAACCTTGAAAACACAAACATCCATTCATTCATTGACATTATTTTTGGCTCTGTTAGACCAAGGTTGACATAAAAACGATGTCACCGCGA
>NZ_QRJA01000069.1:0-981 GCF_003471405.1 Collinsella sp. AM20-15AC | reverse complement strand
TGTTCCGCTATGCGGTTGTCAATTTGCGAAAGAAATTATGCGTCACCAGAAGAACGCTCATGTTTCTGTCGCGGTCAGCTTTTATTAGTGCAATGTCGCTCTGAAGATAAATGTCGTCCGAGTTAGAACTGAGGGTAATGCAGTTGACATCCGAAGACCTATCATCTTTTTTTACGTTGACGGTCTTTAATTCTGTTGACCCTGTATCACAGTTGAAAACCCTAAGTGCAACGACGCCGTCCTCGGTATTGTCCTGTAAGGCATATAGGCGGCTCATGTCTTTTGAGTAACTGTAGTACCACCAAGAGTCATCTTTATCTGGCTGGTATGTCTGGACCAGTTTGTCGGATTCAAGATCATAGATTTCGACCAATTTAGGATCGTCTTCATCGTCATAGTGCTCCACGGCAGCCCTATTGCCATCATCGGAGACGGTTACATTGGTCCAGGCATATTTGGCCGAAGTGATGGGATGGACTGTTTGGGTCTGGTTGTCTGGTGAGAATACGATCAAATTATTACCGTCTTCCCAGTAGAGCTGATCGCTATCGGTGATATATGCGTAATCAAGGCATTCATCTGATATATTGATGGGGCTCATGCTGCCATCATTGAAATTGATAAGGGATATTGTCTTTCGGTTGAAATCGTCATCGCAGTCGTACAGATAGCCGAACTTTGTATGGCCGTTCGTGCGGATATCCGAGTTTTCACTACTTACCTTAAAGCTATACGACTTCTCAAGTTCAGGCGTTGGTACACTACCGCCGGCTAATGCTGCAGGAGGGGTTGCGAGCGGAGACAGGGCCGCGATCAGGCCGATGGCGACTGCTGCGATCCTTCCGCTCTTTTGGATGCTCTTAAACATGGCAATCCTTTCCTCTAGATTCGAATGACGATACTGCCATGGTTAATCGGGATTCCGAAATCTTGTTGGTAGTGTCGAGAAAGTTGGTGTAGCGTCCGATCCGAAGCGAGTCG
>NZ_QRJA01000068.1:0-1063 GCF_003471405.1 Collinsella sp. AM20-15AC | reverse complement strand
GGCGTTGCCGCCAACATCCTGCCGGCCATGGGCTTCGCCATGCTCGGCCGCCTGGTGCTCACCAAGCAGCTCGTGCCCTTCTACTTCCTGGGCTTCCTGCTGTGCTCCTACGCCAACGTGCCCGTCCTGGGCGTCGCCCTGATCGCCATCATCATCGGCATCGACAAGTTCGACCTGCTCGGCCTGGGCGGAGCCCAGCCCCAGCTTTCCGCGGAAGGGGATGAGGACGATGACTTCTAGTCCCGAGAACAAGATCACGCGCTCCGACCTCGTCAAGAGCGCCGTCAACGTCGGCGCCCTGGGCATGGAGTTCTCCTGGACCTACTACAAGCAGATGAACATCGCCTTCTGCCTGATGGTCGCCAACATGCTCAAGAAGATCTACGCCGGCCGCCCCGACGACTACGCCGAGGCCCTGCATCGCCACTGCGCGTTCTTCAACATCACCGTCCAGTTCGCCCCGTTCGTCGGCGGCATCGCGATGGCCATGGAGGAGAAGGTCGCCCGCGGCGAGATCGAGCCCGAGAGCGTCAACGACGTCAAGGCCGCCCTCATGGGCCCGCTGTCCGGCATCGGCGACTCCATCTTCCTGTCGACGCTGCGCGTGGTCGCCGCCGCGGTGGGCATCAGCCTGTGCCAGGCCGGCAACCCCTTCGGCCCCATCGCCTTCCTGCTCATCTACAACGTCCCCGGCTTCGCGCTGCGCATCTGGGGCGCCGTCAAGGGCTACGAGCTGGGCGTGGGCTTCCTGGACGAGGCCCAGAGGACCGGCCTCATGCAGAAGATCATGACCTGCGTGGGCATCGTGGGCGTCATGGTCGTGGGCGCCATGTGCAAGGACATGTTCTGGGCCAGCATCCCGGTGGCCATCGGCTCGGGCGAGGACGCCCAGACCCTCCAGGACATCCTGGACGGCATCATGCCCGGCATGCTCGGCATGCTCGCCTTCTGGCTGTACTACTGGCTGCTGTCCAAGAAGATCAACCCCATGGTGCTGATCGTGGCCACCATGGTCGTGGGCATCATCGGCGCGTTCTTCGGCGTGCTGGCGTAAGGGCCCGGC
>NZ_QRJA01000067.1:0-1094 GCF_003471405.1 Collinsella sp. AM20-15AC | reverse complement strand
GAGAAGTTCGCGAAGCCCACTTCTCAAAACAAAGCAGGCGCCCCGGCCCTCGTGGAATAGATAAGGGGGAAGCATGAGCTTTACGAGTGTGGCGCTTCAGATGTTGACGGTTTCGCTGCCTATTTTGTTGGGGTGGTGTATCGCCAAGCTGGGGTTTATGAAAGCGGAGTTCGAGCGCGAGCTGTCGCATCTGCTGTTGCAGGTGGCGCTACCGTGCTTGGTGCTTTCGTCAGCGCTGGGCGATGATGTGAAGCTTCCGAGCATTGCCGAGACGTTTTCGCTCATGGGTCTGTCCTTTGTGATGTATGTGGTGGCGACCGTTATCGCGTTTGCTGTCACCGCTGCTCTTCGCGTTCCCAAAGGGACAGAATGCTCGTATCGCTTCGCCGTGCTTTTCGGTAATGCCGGGTTTATCGGTTTTCCGGTTATTTCGGCGGTGTTGGGAAAACAAGCGCTGTTGTATGCATCGATTGCGCTTATCCCCCTAAACCTTCTTATGTTTACCGTCGGTGCCATGTTATTTAGCGGAATGGATGGCGGCCTTAAAAAGCAGATGCGCAATATTGCCGCCTGCTGCAAGAGTCCTGGTCTCATTGCAAGTGCTGTTGTGCTTGGGATCGTGCTAACCGGATGGACCGATTGGGGCGTGTTGGGCGACTCGATTTCCATCGTTGGCACCATGACCACTCCAGCGGCATTGTTGCTCATGGGATCGTCTATCGCCAAGTACCGTCCGCTCGAGATGCTCACCAACTGGCGTGCCTATGTTGCCGTGGCATTTCGCCTGGTTGTCGTGCCGGTGGCATGTCTTGCCGTCGCGCGCTTGTGGCCCGGCATGACGCCCATGTTTATTGCGACGCTTGTGCTCGATATGGCAATGCCGGTGGGCAGCAACGGTACGCTGTACTGCCTTCAATACGGTAAGGATGCACGCCCCATGATGCAGTGCACGTTTTTGTCGATCATCTGCTCCATTCTGACTATCCCACTCGTAGCCACGCTGTGTGGGTAGGCATTCGGGACGGTCTCGCGCTGGGGCCTTGCCCGGCGGGGTTGCCTTGCTCCGGGAAGTGGGCTTCGCGAACTTCCCGGAG
>NZ_QRJA01000066.1:796-1105 GCF_003471405.1 Collinsella sp. AM20-15AC | reverse complement strand
GGTCCGGTGGCCATGCTCCGCCCGCCGCCCGGCACCTCCTCCCAGACCCAGCCGAACGGTCGGTCAGTCTATTCCGTTTTTCCCTTTCAGGCTAGGACAGCGGGGCATCGCCCCTCTCTGCGCGCGCCCGCGCGATGAGCCCCGGCGTCAGGTCGAGCCCGTCGACGGGCACGTCCTCGATGCCGTACGCCTCCAGCAGCGCCGCCGCGTCGTCGCCGAGCATCGCCCGGAAGGCGCGGGCGGGCGTCGCGAAGCCGAGCGCGCCGCGGGGCTCGGAGTTCACGTGCGACATCGCCAGCGCAAGGTCGG
>NZ_QRJA01000066.1:477-786 GCF_003471405.1 Collinsella sp. AM20-15AC | reverse complement strand
AGGTCGGCCGGGGCCAGCCGGTCGAACCTGAGGCCGCGGCCCTTGGGCAGCAGCTTCCTGATCTCGACGTGGTTGCGCTCGCAGGCGCCCTTCTGGTCGCTGCGCCGGGGGTCGCAGTAGAACAGCCTCGTCTCGCCCGGCCCCTCGCCGATCAGCGCGGCGATCGCGCCCTCGTCGGAGAACTCGGCGCCGTTGTCGGTGAGGACGGCGCGGAACACGCGGCGCGTCCCGCCGGCGCCCAGCACCGAGCGCACGCCCCCGAGCGCCGCCGCCACGCTCTCGGCGTCCTTCGCCGCGAGCGGCAGCGCG
>NZ_QRJA01000066.1:0-467 GCF_003471405.1 Collinsella sp. AM20-15AC | reverse complement strand
GGCAGCGCAAGCTGCAGCCTGCTGGGGCGGTGCAGCAGCGTGAGCAGGCAGGCGCCGTCCTCCCGGGCCCCCTCGACGGTGCCCATCTCCCAGGCCGCGGCGCACGCGTCCTCGCCGAGGGCGAGGAACGCGGCGTGCGACCTGCGGGGCGAGTGCGGCGTCGCCCTCTTCGGGGCCCGGTGCGACCTGGGCCTGTAGCCGACCTTCCGCCTGAGCTCCATGTTGGTCATGCCGTCGTAGCCCGCCGCGACCCAGCGGTAGATCGTCGAGGGCGACAGGTCCACGGGCCCGCCGTTGCGGGCGGACAGCTGCTCGGGCGACAGCCCACGGCCCAGGCCGTCGCGGATGAGGGCGAGCGCCGCGGCCGCGGCGGGCTCGTCGGCGTCTATCCCGCGCCTCGACGAGACGAGGACCGAGTCCGCGCACAGCTGCGCGGCGCGGGCCTCGTAGAAGACGTGCGGGCGGCG
>NZ_QRJA01000065.1:0-1273 GCF_003471405.1 Collinsella sp. AM20-15AC | reverse complement strand
GGCCCGAAAGAAAGGTAGGAGGCCATGACGAAAGGTCTGCACGTGCCTTCCGAGATCGGCAAGCTCAGGAAGGTCTGCCTGCACCGTCCCGGCGACGAGCTCCTCAACCTGCCGCCCGACGAGCTCGAGCGACTCCTGTTCGACGACGTCCCGTTCCTTGAGGTCGCGCAGCAGGAGCACGACACCTTCGCCCAGATCCTGAGGGACCAGGGCGTGGAGGTGCTCTACCTCGAGAACCTCGTCGCAGAGGTGTTCGACCAGGTCCCCGGCGCCCGCGCCGAGTTCACCGACCAGTACATCGCCGAGGCGGGCATCCGCGGCCAGCAGATGCCGCAGATCGTCCGCGAGAAGCTGGACTCCATCGAGGACAACCTCGAGTTCGTCAAGAAGACCATGGCCGGCATGACCAAGGCCGAGATCGACATGCCCCTCACGGCGTCCACGACCCTCGACTCCCTGGTCAACTCCGAGTCCGAGTCCGACCTGATCATCGACCCGATGCCCAACCTCTACTTCACCCGCGACCCGTTCGCGGTCGTCGGCGAGGGCGTCAACCTCAACCGCATGTACTCGGTCACCCGCAACCGCGAGACCCTGTACGGCAAGTACGTCTTCAAGTACCACCCCGACTACAAGGACGTCTCCCTGTACTTCCGCCGCGACTGCCAGTTCCACACCGAGGGCGGCGACGTGCTGAACATCAACGAGAAGACCCTCGCCGTCGGCATCTCCCAGCGCACCCAGGCCGCCGCGATCGACGTCATGGCCCAGAACATCTTCTGGAACTCCGACTCCAAGGTCGAGCGCATCCTGGCCTTCGACATCCCCGTCTCGCGCGCCTTCATGCACCTCGACACGGTCTTCACCCAGATCGACGTCGATAAGTTCACGATCCACCCCGCCATCATGGGCACCCTGCGCGTCTACGAGCTGACCGCCGGCAAGAACCCGGGCGACGTGAACATCCGCCTGATCGAGGACACCCTCGAGCACGTCCTGGAGGACGCCACCGGCGTCGACCAGGTCAAGCTGATCCCCTGCGGCGGCGGCGACCCGATCGCGGCCTCCCGCGAGCAGTGGAACGATGGCTCCAACACCCTGTGCGTCGAGCCCGGCAAGATCTGCGTCTACGCCCGCAACACCGTCACCAACGACGTGCTGTACAAGGAGGGCCTGGACCTTCTCGTCGTGCCCTCCGCCGAGCTCTCCCGCGGCCGTGGCGGCCCGCGCTGCATGAGCATGCCCTTCTGGCGCGAGGACCTCTAAGGTTTTC
>NZ_QRJA01000064.1:0-1362 GCF_003471405.1 Collinsella sp. AM20-15AC | reverse complement strand
GGTGACGCATAATTTCTTTCGCAAATTGACAACCGCATAGCGGAACACGGCCCGCGCCCCGTCATATGATTTCTAGCGGCTAAACAACAAATCAACGACGAAAGGGGCACGGGCCGTGTCTGCGAACATCGTAACAGTCGACGAGGAGTCGCTGCGCAAGGACATAAAGAATCTGGTGAGGAAGACCGTCGAGGAGACGCTCAACGCGCTGCTCGACGAGGGGGCGTCCGAGCTCGTAGGGGCCGGGCGCTACGAGAGGACGGCAGGCCGGGAGGCATACCGCAGCGGCCACTACGCGAGAAAGCTCGTCACCGGGGCAGGAGAGGTCGAGCTCAACGTGCCGAAGCCGCGCGGCGCGACCTTCCAGACGGCCGTTATCGAGCGCTACCGCAGGCGCGAGACTTCGGTCGAGGAGGCCATCGTCGAGATGTACCTCGCGGGCGTCTCGACCAGGAGAATCGAGGACGTCTCCGAACTCCTCTGGGGAGCGCCCGTGTCCTCCGGCACCGTCTCCAACCTCAACGAGAAGGCGTTCGCGTCCATCGAGGCCTGGCGCCAGAGGCCGCTCGAGGGCGATTGCCCTTACGTTTTCGTCGACGGCATCTACCTCAAGCGCAGCTGGGGAGGGTCCTACGAGAACGTGGCCGTTCTGGTGGCCATCGGCGTCAACTCCACCGGCGACCGGGAGGTCATCGGCTGCGCGGAGGGCTACACCGAGTCGGCGGACTCGTGGCGCGAGTTCTTCTCGTGGCTCAGGGGGCGCGGGCTCTCCGGCGTGCGGCTCGTCACCGGCGACAAGTGCGCGGGGATGCTCGGTGCGCTCGAGGAGGTGTTCCCCGGGGCACGCTACCAGCGCTGCACGGTCCACTTCTACCGAAACGTGTTGGGAAGGGTGCCCGTGACCAGGAGGAAGGCCGTGGCGCGCATGCTGAAGGCGATTCACGCGCAGGAATCGCGCGAGGCGTGCTCGAGGAAGGCGGCGGAGGTGGCGGACGAGCTGGACGGGATGAGGCTCGGCGCGGCCGCGAGGACGGTGCGCGACGGCTTCTCCGAGACTCTCGCCTACACGGACTTCCCGCCGGAGCACTGGCGCAGAATCCGGACCAATAACGGTATCGAGCGCATCAACCGCGAGATCAGGCGGAGGACGAGAGTCGTAGGGACCTTCCCGGACGGCAACTCGGCCCTGATGCTGGTGACGGCGAGGCTGAAGTACATCGTGGAGCACGAATGGGGCAAGAGGAGGTACCTGGACATGTCGAAGCTGGAGGAGATGGACGAGCTGAGCAAGAAGGCGGAGGGCTAGAGCAAGGCGGGGCCGAGGCCGCCTCGATCAATTTGCGAAAGAATCTTGACGGTACC
>NZ_QRJA01000063.1:0-1456 GCF_003471405.1 Collinsella sp. AM20-15AC | reverse complement strand
GTGAACTGCGCCCCGAAACTTGGACTGAATAAATAGCGACTACGCCGCAAGGGCCCGGTTCCGGAACTCCTCCGGCGTCAGGCCCTTCAATCTTACCTGCCTGCGCCGCGTGTTCCAATGGGCTATGTACCCCTCCAGGTCGCGCTTGAAGTCCCCGAAGCTGCCCCACTCCCTGCCGCGGTAGAACTCGTCCTTCACGTGGCCGAAGAGCTGCTCGGTGGCGGCGTTGTCGATGCAGTTCCCCTTGCGCGACATGCTCTGGGTGATGCCCGCCCCCTCCAGCCTGGAGGTGTAGGACTCGTGCTGGTACTGCCAGCCCATGTCCGAATGCATGGTCGGCGCCGCCCCGTCGGGCAGGGCCTCGAGGAGCCGGTCGAGCATCCTGTGCTGCTGGGCGAGGTCCGGCGAGGTCGATATGTCGCTCGCCACGATCTCCTTCGTGCAGAAGTCGAGCACCGGGGCCCAGTAGGCCTTGGCGCCCGCCACCTTGAACTCGGTGACGTCGGTGCCGAGCTTCTGCCACGGCCCCTCGGCGCCGAAGTCCCTCGCGATGACGTTCTCGAACGTGCTCCCCACGAGCCCCCTGTAGGAGCTGTACCGGCGGCGGGAGCCCCGGCGGCGTATCCCGCACCGGATGCCCATCTCGCGCATCATCTTGAGCACGGTCTTGTCGGCCACGACCGCGCCCAGCTCGGCGCGCAGGCACATGGCTATCTGCCGGTGCCCGCAGCCGTTGGCGGTGCGCGAGAATATCTCGGCCGCGGCGTCGCGCAGCTCGGGCCGGGTCGGCCTCCGCGGGTGCGCCAGCGCGTAGTAGTAGGTCGACCTCCTGAGCCCCGAGCACTCCAGCAGGTGGCGCAGGGAGTGCCCCTCCGCGCGCAGCGCCCTCACCGCCTCGGCCGCCGCCCTGGTCAGAGCCCGTCCCGCTCGACCAGGGCGCGCAATTTTTTTAGGTAGGCGACCTCGGCCTCGAGCCTGCGGCAGCGCTCCTCGAGCTCCTGCTCGCGGGTGCGGGCCCGGGGTTTCGACCTCGACCCCCTCGGTCTGCCCTTCGGGCGGGGCCGCAGCGCCTCGGCGCCGCCCTCGCGGTAGAGCCTGCACCAGCGCTCCAGCGGGGATTTCGACCTGATCCCGAACTCGGCCATGGCGTCGGCCTTCGCCATCCCGTCGTCGACCACGGCCGACGCCGCGGCGACCCTCTGCTCGAATGTGTAACTGGATTGTTTCCCGTCCATGGACAGCAGCGCCTCGCTTCCGAACGCCCGGTATACCCACTGCCATTCTCTCACGGTCTCGCGGGGGACGGACAGGGCCTCGGCCGCCGGCTTGCAGCCGACGCCGGCGTCGAAGAGCTCGACGGCCCGCCTCCTGGACTCCAGATCGTGCTTCGACCTGAGATCTATACTCATGGAAAACCTCCCATTTCCCGATGTCCAAGAAATGGGAGGCAGTTCAC
>NZ_QRJA01000062.1:0-1457 GCF_003471405.1 Collinsella sp. AM20-15AC | reverse complement strand
GGCTCTGTTAGACCAAGGTTGACACGATCGGCTGTTCGTCGAACCGGGAAATAATCGAGCTACCCCCGCCCATCGCGGTCCCCGCCCTCCCCGTCAGCCTTCCCCGAAGATCCCAGCCTGACGTCGAAGGGCAGGCCGCCCTCGCGAATCACCGCCCTGAGGAATATGTTCATGGCGCCCGACATGGAGAGCCCGAGCTCGTCGAGCACGGCCACGGCCTCCCTTTTGACCTCGGGATCGATTCTTATCGTGGTGGCCGGGACGTTCGATGCCATTGCCGCTCCTTCCGCGGTCGCTGCTCCGTGGCCACCATTTTAATTCGCTAGGCCGCCCGCCCGTCCCAGTAGTCCATGAGGGGAGGCTCGAGGCCGAACATGCCGCGGACGCGGGTCGGGCAGGAGCCGCTGGCGACCTGGCGGGCGACCGTGGACTCCGCCGCGCGCGAGCCCGCCGCCATGAAGGTGCGGCACCAGCGGAACCAGTCGAGGTAGGCCCCCAGGTGCTTGGTGGACACTCCCCTGAAGCGGGCCATGAACGAGTCGAGGAGCGAATGGACGGCGTTGATGCGGTTGATGGTGCCCTCCGAACGGTCCTTGGAATCATAGGACTCATGCGAGGCGACCTTCAGGTCGCGCAGCACGTCGATGTATGCGGTCGCCTTGTCCGTGGCGACGACCGCGCCCGCGCCGATGCGGTCGCGGAGGGCCTCCGCCGCACGCTTGCGCGAGACGACGCCGCGGCCCGAGACCTCGAAGAAGGTGGCGTTCGTGTCGCTGACGCCCGTCATGACGCAGATCTGCTCGCGGGAGAGGCCGCGCCTGTGGACCTGCTTGCCGCGGTGGCGAGCCTTTCTCGGCAGGGTGAAGGAGCCCTTTGAATGGTTGCCCTTGAAGGACTCGGGGAAGTACGTCTCGTCGAGCTCGCAGGCCTGCCCCCGCCCCACATGGAACGCGGGCGAGTATTCCCTCAGGCACTCGATGAGCCTGTGGCGCATGGTCCAGGCGGTCTTGAGGCAGACGCCGCAGCGGCCGGCGCACTCGCGGAGAGGGAGCATGAGGGCGAAGCACTCGGCATAGGCCATCCAGGTCTCGCGGGGCAACTTGCTCGTGCCGAGGATCCGGTCGGTGGAGCCGGAGAACGTCCTGCCGCAGTCGCGGCAGAGGTAGCGCTGCTCGCCGTTCCTGGACTTGCCCTTCTTGACGATAGCGACCGAGCCGCAACGGGGGCAGCGCTCCACCTCATGGCCGTCTCCCGCCGCATCGTCGAACATGGCGGCGCGGACGACGTCCCCGACCAGCTCGACGGCTTTACGGCGCTCGGTCCTGCTGAGCTTCGCCAGGCTCTTCTTGAGGGTGATGACCAGGTCGTCTGCATCCATGGGCGCTCCTTCGACGTTAATTGAAGGGTACCGCCTCGCGGTGACATCGTTTTTATGTCAACCTTGGTCTAACAGAGCC
>NZ_QRJA01000061.1:0-1506 GCF_003471405.1 Collinsella sp. AM20-15AC | reverse complement strand
GGTAGCGCGCAGAGATGTGGTGTAAGAGGCGGGGAATGCCCCGCCTCCGCCCTTTCTTGAAAGGGAGGGGACACCGCCTAGAATTCGTCGTTGGAGTAATGAAGGTGACGAATGGAAGGAAAGGCGATGCCCCAAGAAGAGAGTGTACTGCGCCTCGGCCGCGACGAGGCCCTCGAGGCGGCGAGGCTTTGGCAGGAGTGCGGCGACGCGCGCGAGTTCGCGTGCAGGGTGCTGGGCAGCGTGATGAACGCGCTGATGGACTCCGAGGCCCAGCAGATGTGCGGCGCGAGCCGCAACGAGCGCAGCGACGGCAGGGAGAACAGCCGCAACGGCTACCGCCCCAGGTCGCTCAAGACCGCCGTGGGCGACGTGGAGCTCGAGATACCCAAGCTCAGGCACGGCACCTACTACCCCGAGGGCATGCTCGCGCGATGGTCGCGCGTCGACACCTCGGTGGCCGCCATCGTGCAGGAGATGTACGTATGCGGCGTGTCCACCCGCAAGGTCGAGCGCGTGGCGTCCAAGCTGGGCATATCCTCGCTGTCGAGCTCGGAGGTCTCGAGCCTCTGCTCCGACCTCGACGCCGAGGTGGCGGAGTTCCGCCGCCGCGACCTGTCGGGCACGCCGTGCTGCTACCTGTGGCTCGACGCTACCTACATGAGCTGCAGGGTCGGCTCGTCGGTCGTCTCGCAGGGCGTCGTGACCGCGATCGGGCTGGGCGCCGACGGGCGCAAGCACTTCCTGGGCTGCGACGTGGTCGACACCGAGAGCGAGGACTCCTGGGCGGCATTCCTCGGCGGGCTGCGCGAGCGCGGGCTGGCCGGCGTTCGCCTCGTGGTCTCCGACAGCCACGCCGGGCTCGTGGCCGCCGTCTCGCGCCTGTTCCAGGGCTGCGCCTGGCAGCGCTGCGTGACGCACCTGCAGCGCAACCTCCAGAGCGCCTGCTCGGGCAGGCCCGAGGACTCCAAGGCGGCCGTCAGGGACCTCGTGCACGCCGCGGTCTACCAGGACGACCCCGACCTCGCGCGCTGCGTGTGGGCCGAGGCGGCGCCCTGGGTGGCGTCGGTGTCCGCCAGGGCCGGCGAGGTCTTCGAGCAGGCCGAGGACTCCGCGCTGGCGTTCACGGCCTTCCCCAGGGCGCACTGGGCCAAGCTCCGCACCAACAACGTCCAGGAGCGCGCCAACCGCGAGATCAAGCGCCGCTACAGGGTCGTGCAGTCCTTCCCCTCGAGGGAGTCGATGCTGCGCCTGACGTGCGCGAGCCTCATGGAGACCGAGGGACAGTGGTCCCAGCAGCGCGTGTTCTCCGAGGCCTCGGCCGCCGAGGGCTTCGCCGAGCCCGCGGACAGGCCGGCCCCGACAGAGGGGAGGCGCCGCGCGCTCGGGCGGCGCGCCAGGGAGATAGTGGACGAGATAGTCGAGAGGCGCGGTCTCAAGAAGGAGTAACATCGGGACTTGCAGCGACGGACCTCGGGACGCTCTTACACCACGTCTGCGCGCGCCACC
>NZ_QRJA01000060.1:0-1649 GCF_003471405.1 Collinsella sp. AM20-15AC | reverse complement strand
GCTCGACGCTGCGCGGGCCGCATTTGGACAATCTGACGTTCAACTTCAAGGGCGCGACCAGAAGGTCAGCGCCCTTTCGTTTCACGTCACCTTGTCTCAAATGCAGCCCGCTCGCTCATATGACCCAATCCACTGTCAAGGGCCACAATGGCCCCGCCGACCGCTTGCAATCGGTCGGCGGGGCCTGCCGTTAAACCCGTCCCGGTCCGCCCCCGGCATGTCATCGACGCCTTCGGCTCAGTCTCATATCCGCGGATACCGCTCCGGCGGCCCGCAATCCTCTCCTTCGGCGGGGTTCCCCTAGTCTGTCTTCGCGCATGCGGCGGCCGCCGCGCGCACAGCGAGAACGGGGGTGTCCCCGAAGGCTGCCCGGCTCGCCGGGACGGGGGCTTATGTCTATTCCGCGCCCTCCCGGCACATCGTGCCGAGGGCCCACAGCCACCTCACGAGCTCGGCCGCGGTGGCCGCGTTCGCCTTCGCCTGCGGCATCCCGCGGGCGATCATCTCCTCGCGGCGGCGCAGGAGCCTCTCGGACCCCTTCCTCCCGTGCATCCTTATCTCGAGGGGCACGCCGGAGCCCTTGGGCATCAGCTTCGGCTGGTGGCCGGCCTGGGCATAGCACCAGGACCCCTCGACAGCCAGCTTCCTGACGAGCGCGTTGCCGGCCCCGCTGATTCCGCCGAGGCGCACGGAGTCCGCGCTCGACCTCTGCTTCGGGGCGAGGCCGAAGTAGGCCGTCACCTGCCTGCCGGAGCGGAACCTCGAGAAGTCGCCGACCTCGGACGCGAAGGCGGCGGCGAGCGCGAACCCGCACCCCTTGATCGACTGGAGCGCCTCGACCTCGGCCGAGAGGGGGCCCGCCGCGACGGCGGCCCTGTATTCGGCGAGGAGGGCCTCCCTCGTCTCGTCGGCCGCCTCGACCTCGTTCCTCAGCGCCGCAAGCGCCCGGATGCCTCCGTCGTCGGCGGGGTGTATGCCGTCGAGCCACCTGAGGAAGCCGTACGTCCAGTACTTCCGGGGGTTGCCGGCCGGCGTCGTGCCGCCGTAGACATAGCCGCGGCGGGCTAGGAACGCCAGGAGCCGCTGCTTCGCCGCCGCGAGCCTCGCGGTCGCCGCGTCGTGGGCGGCGGCGAGGTCCCTGAGCCCCTCGATCTCGGGGGACGGCACCCATACCGGGGTGACGTCGTGCGACAGTATCGCCTTGGCCATCCTGGCCGCGTCGTTGCGGTCGTTCTTGGACGAGAGGTCGGCAGCCGACCTCGGGACCTTGGAGACGGCCGCGACGACGCAGTCGACGCCGAGCCCGGAGAGCTCCCTTTGCGGGGCGAAGCCGAGGTAGCCGCTCTCGTAGGCGGCGAGCGACGGGCCGGGGAAGCCCGACATCCACTCCGCGACCTCGCCCCAGGGGTTGCCGCGGAACCTCCTCGTCACGGCCTCGCCCGTCTCCGCGTCGAGCGCGCAGACGGTGGTGGACCTGAGGTGTACGTCCATTCCGAAGGCGGTAGAATATCTAGGCACGGGAGCCTCCCAACCTCGTTGCGGCGCGGCTGCGCCTCTGGCACTTCAACAACATTGTCGCAGCCCCGACCCGCGGTCACGAGCGGGGGCTCCTGTCGTTTCCGTGCCCCTGGATTGGGTCATAGTGTCTG